>URPS01000053.1 GCA_900549855.1 uncultured bacterium
AGGTGCTTTATGAATACGCAAATGGTATAGATGATAGTAAAGTTGAAAATCTTTATGAAGAAAAGGGTGCCGAACTAGAAGAAACAAATATTAGAATGTTTGGTACATAAAAGATTTATTGTAACGTTTTTCACCTGTCAAGAAATTGACAGGTATTTTTTTTAAACATAGTGCCGCAAAAATCAAAACTCGTCGTTTTGATTTTGAGGTACACATATTATGCGACGTGCAACGAAGTTGCTCAGGAGCAAAATTCTTTCCACATCATTTTCATAGGGCATAAATTATGTAGTCTAAAATGAAGTAGTTACGGCATCTCCGGTCGCATTATTTCAACATGTCGAGTATAAATACATACAAAAATAATTTCACAAGCCTTAAAACTTGTTGTACAAAAAGAGAGTAAATGAAAATATAAATCTAAAAAAATCTGCAACTTTTTTGCAACTTTTTGAATTTTTGGCACAAAAAATACGCCTGCCGCGATTCGAACGCGGGACCCTCTGCTTAGAAGGCAGATGCTCTATCCAGCTGAGCTACAGACGCATAAGTTAAATATTCAGCTTATATTACCAATTTATCACATCAATCTTTTTTTGCAAGTGGAAATTTTATTAAAGTGAGAACATCCTTTGGAAATTAGAATTTTAGTTGAAAGTTGAAAATGGAAAGTGGAAAATTGTTTTAAGTAGGGTTTGTTCTGAATCTCGCAATTAAATTTTAGATTAAATCCTTAGATTAATTTTTCAATCCAATGTATCAAATCTGCGATTTCATAAGGTTTTGGCAAGTATAAATCCGCGCCGGCATCCAAAATTGCAGATTTTTCTCTGGTTGTACTAGTTACAATTATTTTTGTATTAACAAAATTTAGTCGACACTTCAAATCTTTGCAAACCTCTAAGTCGGACATATCATCTGCGCTATCTAAAATTATTACCCTTGGCTGTTCATCATCTTCAAGATTTAATTCTTCTTGAATTTCATACCCTTGGAGTTCCAATGTTGTTCTGAGCAAGAGTGTTAAAGCTTCATCCGGTTCATGAATATAAATTTTTCTATTAATTTTGGGTGTGATTACAGAATTCTCTCCAGCTAACTTAATTCTGTCTATCGCATAATTTGAACCGCTAGGGATTTTTGCGATTTTCTTTATTGCAAATAATTTTTCCAACAAAGCTTCTTCTGATGAAATTAAGTCATAATTATCAAGAATTCCGCCAATCAAAATAGATACAAAATTTGCTCTCATACCGGCTTCTCTATCGCCTTTCATCAAAGTATAACCGCGCTTTGCGTCTTGTTCTGAATAAAACTTTGGAGCAACCGTATCAAAAGCAAAAGTTAGAAAAGCTGCCATCTTTTCTGCACTAAAAGGATTTGTAATTATGATAAAATTCTTTTCATTAAGTTGTCCTAAAAAATCGTTAGAATCCAATGTAGACTTCGTAATCGCTGCAAGTGTTTGGAGTAATTTATCTCCCGCAATATCAGAATAAATGCTTTTATAATTTTCTAAATTCTCTACTCCGACAAGTAATACGGCTTGTTTATTGTCCGAATTCAATAATCGTCTTAGAGCTTTTTGTACATATTTTTTGTTGGGTATTTGTGTAACGCTATCAAGATTAAGCTCTATATCTCGTCTTAAATGTGCTTTGATTCTTACTTTGAATTCTTCTATATTTACCGGTTCGCTCAAAAAATCGTCAGCGCCGCAGCTTAAAACACTTATTCTATCGTTAAAGTCTGCAGATTTTGATAATGCAATTATTGTTGGACGAGTATTATAAGTTAGAGTTCTAATTTTTTCACAAAAGCGTGTTAATTCTTCTTCAATTGAATCGGATACGACTATCAAATCCGGTTCAATAACACGTATTAAACCAATTGCGTCTTTTAAGGTTCTGGCAACTGATACTGCTGTTTGTTCGTCTTCTAAGCTCCTTTTGTACTTGGTAGAAAGTTCTTTCCTTTTGTCGATAATTAAGATTTGTGAGAGCATCTCAAAACCTCCTCTTGATTATAGACAGGCATTAAAACTCTAAAAGTTGTGCCTTTATTGATTTCTGATGTGAAACTAATTTGACCGCCCATGTTTTCAACCAATTGTTTTGTAATGTACAACCCTAAGCCGTTTCCTTGAGTCGTACTGGTTAAATGATTTTCAAGCCGGCTAAATTTTTTGAATACTTTATCAAAATCTTCTTTTTTTATGCCGACACCTTCGTCAGTTATTTTCATTTCAACAAAGTTCTCTACAAGTTCTGTAGATATTGTGACGGTTTTGCCATCTGTGGAATACTTTGCCGCATTATCTATAAGATTTGTTAAAATTTGTTGGAACTTATCTTCATCAAGTCGTGCCGGTGGAAGATTTGAGTTCAACTTTTGAACAAATTTTCTTGTTTTATATTGCTCTGTAAACATTGGAATAATGCGTTTAATGACTTCGTTTACGTCAACTTTTTTAAGAACTTCAATGCTTGCGTTCATCTTTGATACAGATAAAACATTTTCAACAAGGTGAATAAGTCGGTTTGATTGCTCTTCGATGATTTTTATGAACTTTTTTTTGTTCTCGTCATCAATTTTATCCCAAGAAGCCAAAAGTGTTTGAGAAAACCCTCTTATGCTGGTAAGAGGGGTTCTCAATTCATGTGAAACTGTTGCTATAAATTCATCTTGAATGGTGGACATGTTTTTTAGGTCGTTAAGTCCTTAAGTCGTTAGGTCTTTAAGTTCTTATTAAAAATATATGTAAAACAAGGTTTAAAAAATAATTTTATAATGAACTTAATGCCTTAATGACTTAAAGACTTAAAGACATTCCCTTTCTACTCTTCTTCGCTCATAAATTCTTTTTTAGCTTCTTCGATAGCTTCAGATAAAACATCTAATTGGTCAGGAGCAAAAGTTACACCTTTTTTGGTAGGAAGCCAAGTAGCACCGTCATCTGTTGTATAAAATATTCTTAAATTAAAATAGCTTTTTCCTCTATATTCAGAAATAGAAATCTGTAATTGTTCTGTATCTGTTCTTTGAATACTAGCTAATAACTTTCCTGCCATTTTATAATCTCCTTTTTATAATAAAACCATATAGATTATAACACGGATTGAAAAGAGTGGGTAGAAGAAATAGTAAAATCTACTACTCTGCTGAAGACTCGTTGTTAGTTTGTTCATCAGGTTGTTCCATAGCACGCTTAAATGTACAAGTTCTGCTTGAACAAACTTCGAACAAACCGTTTTTAGTATTTTTCTTTAATAATAATTCTCCACACTCAGGGCAAGTATTGCCTGTAGGTTCATCCCAAAGTGCATAAGAACATTCCGGATAACGATTACAGCCAAAGAATATTTTGCCATATTTTGATTTCTTCTCTATAATAGTTCCTTCACCGCATTTTGGACACTTAACGCCTGTTGAACGAACATATTTTTTACGGTTTTTGCATTCCTTACATTCCAAATATTTACCGTAAGGTCCCACTTTCATAGTCATTTCGCCGCCGCATTTTTCGCATTTTTCATCGACTACAACTTGCGGTTTGTTTTCATCTCCAACGCTATCCAATTCAACACTATCGTTCAAGGAAATAATTGTTTTACATTCAGGATATCCTGAACAACCAAGGAATTGTGTTCCAAAACGGCTGGTTTTAACAAGCATAACCTTACCACATTTTGGACATTTTTTATCACTTTCTATAACAACTTTTTGCGCAGTTTTCATAACAGAATTAACTACTTCCATAAAAGGAGTGTAAAATTCTTTTAAAACAACATTCCATACAGCCTTATTTTCAGCAATAAGGTCAAGTTTTTCTTCCATGCCGGCAGTAAATTTGTAGTCCATAATATTAGCAAATTGTTCAACAAGCTGCTTACAAACAGTTCTGCCTAAAAGTGTCGGAACAAGCGCTTTATCTCGTTTCTCTACATATTTTCTGGTTTGAATAACGGTAATAATCGTAGCATAAGTAGACGGACGACCAATTCCATGTTCTTCCAAAGCTTTAACCAAAGATGCTTCATTATAACGTGGAGGTGGTTGAGTAAAGTGTTGTTTCGGTTTAATTTCTTTACATTTAACTTTATCACCTTGCTCTAAATCCGGAATCTTTGCATCAGCTTCTTTTTCGTCTTCTTCAGCATCATTATAAAGCTTTAAGAAACCATCAAATAAGATTTTGCTGGTTCCGGCTTTAAGATTATAATCCCCTGCCTTTATATCAATTGTTTTATTTGCAATTTCAGCAGGTGCCATTTGAGAAGACATAAATTTATCCCAAATAAGCTTGTATAACTTATACTGATCAGGCGCTAAATATTGTTTAATGCTCTCCGGAGTTCTATCAGGATAAGAAGGTCTGATAGCTTCGTGCGCATCCTGAACATTTTGTTTTCCTTTTACATAAACGTTGGTTGTCGCAGGATAATATTTTTCACCGTAATTTTCTGTAATAAATTTCTTTGCCATCTCATGCGCATCATCTGAAATTCTTACAGAGTCTGTTCTCATGTACGTAATTAAACCGACAGGAGTGCCGTCAATTTCGATACCTTCATAAAGCTTTTGAGCAACCTGCATTGTTTTAGAAACTCCAAAACCTAATTTTGAGCTCGCTGCACGTTGTAAAGTTGAAGTAATAAATGGTGCGGTTGGTTTTCTCTTTGTTTCTTTTTTAGTTACTTTATCTACAGTAAATTCTGTTTCCGGATTAAGCAAAAATTCCTTAATCTTATTTGCTTCTTCTTCATTTTTAATCTCTATTTTTTTGTTTTTATATTTATTAACTTCCGCTTCAAAAAGCTTACCGTCTTTATCCATGATTGTATGAATTGACCAATATTCTTTAGGTACGAATGCTTCGATTTCTTCTTCTCTTTCGCAAATCATACGCAAAGCTACAGACTGAACTCTTCCGGCAGAAAGTCTATAATTCCCAAGTTGTTTCCATAATACAGGCGATAACTTATAACCTACAAGCTTATCCAAAATTTGTCTTGTTTGCTGTGCACGCACTCTATCCATATCAATTTGTCTAGGGTGATCAACAGCATACTTAACAGCCTTTGGAGTAATTTCGTTAAACTCAATTCTATAAACTCTATCATCCGGGATATCCAATAATGCTCTTACGTGCCACGCAATAGCTTCTCCTTCACGGTCGGGGTCGGATGCTAGGAAAACTTTATCAGAACGCTTTGCCAAATCGTTCAACTTTGTTACAACTTTTTTCTTTTCCGGAATGATAACATAAGTCGGTTTAAAATCATTATTAACATCAAATCCGAGAACATTATCCGGAAGATTTCTTACATGACCAAAGCTGGCTTCTATTTGAAAACTATCCCCCAAAATCTTTTTGATAGTCTTAGATTTTGCAGGAGATTCGACTATTACCAAAGCTCTTTCTTTTTTTGATTTTGTAGTCTTTTTTTCGGCAGCTGCTGTTGTCATACTCTCTTATACCTGTCACCTTCCGTTTTTTCGATTAAACCTTCTAATTCCATCATAGTCAATTCCATTAGAAGACTTTCTGTATCCATTTCCGTAAGCCCTTGAATTTCATCAAAACTCTTTGGCTCAATTCCTATTATATCAAAAATTAATTTTTGTGCGGGTGTTTTACAAGAATTTTCTTTAATTTCAATAGGTTTAATTATTTTTCTTTCCCAATTTAGTGCATTCAAAATATCATCACCTTGAGTAACTATTGTTGCACCATCTTTAATTAATTTATAAACACCTTCAGTATTTACATTATTAATCGCCCCTGGAATACACATCAGCTCACGTCCTTGTTCCAGAGTAAGGTTTGCAGAAATTAAAGCTCCACTCTTTAATGCAGCTTCACCAACTACAGTACCATATGACAAGCCAGTAACGATTCTGTTTCTTTGAGGGAAACGGAATTTAAGAGGTTCAAATGTCGGGAAATATTCTGTAACCACAGCGCCGCAAGATTTTTCAAGCTGTTCATACAAATGTCTGTTTGTGCTTGGATAAGTATAATCAAAACCGCTTGCGATTACACCTATTGTCTTAAGATTAGATGATATTGCACTCTCGTGAGATACGGCATCAATTCCGGATGCCAAACCGGAAACAATACAAACATCTGTGTTTGCCAAATCTTTAATAATCTTCTTTACACCTTCTCGACCGTTAAAGCTAGCCCTTCTTGAACCTACAAAAGCCACTGTGCGTTCTAAATTACATCCAAACAAATCACCTTTATAATAAAGTGTCATTGGCGGATTTGGAATTTGTGATAGCATATACGGATAATTTTTATCATCGAACGTAAGAATCTTAATATTACGTTTTTCAATTTCTTCAAAAGCTCTATCAGGATTGATATTCTTTCTTTTTTCAAGAAAATTTTCAGCTTTCTTAATAGATAACCCGTCTATTTGTTCTAAATCTTTTCTCGTTGCATTAAAAGCCGTTTCAACATCTCCAAAATAATTATAAAGTCGTTGGATAAAAGTTGAATCCAGTTGATCAATAGCAGAAAACGCAACCCAATACTTTTTGTTCATGCCTTTATTCTAGCACGAAAGAAATGATTAGTTAATTGTTTATGCTTTATTATCGAATGCGCCATTAATATTCAAATATAAAAAAGGCGGATTTCGAAGAAATCCGCCACCTTTAAAATGTTATCTCACCTTACTTGATATTTGAATAAGTCCAAGCATCAAATGTAGGAGTTTCAGAAATATTTAATTCTTTCTTCTTTTCTCCTGCTGAGCAATCATCATGAGCGATTGGTTTATACAATCTGTTGTAGTATTCAATAACCATTCTATCAGAGTTGAAGTAAGCTTCTGCAGTTCTGATAGCTTGTCTCATCATTCTAGCCCATTCTTGCTTGTTATTGTAGTAAGTAGGGATGATTTGATTTTCGATGATATCCATCATACATCTATGATCAGCCCAATGTCTTTCTTCCCAAGGCATATCGTCATCGATTTCTGGGTATTCAACAGTGTAACCGTTGATTCCTGGGAATGTACCTTCTACTGTCCAACCATCATATGTAGACAAGTGTAAAGCACCGTTAGCATTAGCTGACATACCTGAAGTACCAGATGCTTCAAATGGTCTTAATGGAGTATTCAACCATACATCAGTACCACGTTTTAGCATGCCTGATAATTGTAATTCATAACCAGGTAATACAACAACGTTTTTAAGAGTGTGAGATCTGTTCAATAATTTGTTGAACATTTCTTTACCCATAACGTCATCTGGGTGGAATTTACCAGCGAAGATGATTTGGATTTTGTTTTCATCTAACAATTTGTTGATTCTATCTTTATCCATCAAGATTAACCAAGCACGTTTGTAATCAGCAAATCTTCTTGCCCAAGTGATTGTTAATACATCTGGATTGAATCTCTTACCAGCTACGTTAGCAACATATCTGAATAATTCTTCTTTCATTTCACGTTTTGCAGCAAGTAATTCATCAAATGACTTATCACCATTCATTCTCTTATCTTGCCAGTAGTGAAGGTTAACAGCGTTGGTGATAGCTCTGATAGGGCATCTTCCGTCAACCCATTCCCACATTTTGTTAGCTACAAGACCGTGAAGTTGAGATACTGCGTTAGCAATTCTTGACATTCTTAAAGCTGCAACAGTTAGAGAGAAGTTTTCGCCACCTAATTGAATAGCTCTTTCTCTTGAAGCACCAGCAAAGAATCCGCCTTCTAACAATGTATCAACCCAGTGAACTTCGTTACCGGCTGCAACTGGAGTGTGAGTTGTAAATACAGTTTTTCTTTGAACTTCTTCTAAGTTACCATTGTATTGTCTTAATAATTCAAATGCTGCAGGAAGAGCGTGACCTTCGTTCATGTGGATTACATCAAAGTTGTAACCAGCTGCTTGAAGAACTCTAACACCTGCAATACCAAGGATGGTTTCTTGAGCGATTCTGATTCTTTCATTTCCATCATAAAGTTTATGAGAAATGCTCTTAGCCCAGTCACTGTTTCCTTCGATATCAGTTGTTAATAAGTATACAGGGCAAGTTCCGAATAATTCAGGATCTACTCTGAATGCTTTAACTTTAACTTTTTCACCAAAAGTATCAACTTCTACTGTGATACCAGTGTCAACTAAATAATCATAATATTTTCTGATATAAGCTACTTCAACGTTGCCTGAATGATCAATTCTTTGATCATAGTAACCATATGACCATAACATAGTTACACCTACCATAGGCATTTGTAAGTAACCAGCTGATAACATGTGAGAACCAGCCAAAAATCCTAAACCGCCAGAATAAGTTTTTAGCGATTGATCCATTGCTATTTCCATAGAGAAATAAGCTACGTTTGGTAATGTCATAATTTTTAAACCTTTTCTTTTATGTACTACTAAAGGACTAAACGTCCATTAAAATTATATACCAACAACATAACATTTTTTCAATCTTTTTATCAAAACTCTAATACCAAAAAACTAATATTATCTTCCAAAACCACTCTGTGACTACCTCTTATAATTGTTAAGTTTTGTAACAAACTAATTCTTTAGAGTTACTTCTTTTTAGTTAGATGCTTAGATGCGTAGAGGCTTAGTAAAAATAAATTTGCTATACCTCTAAGCCTCTAATCATCTACGCATCTATTAAATTTTTATTAACAGGAATTTACTATCCTTGAGCCCTAAGACTTTGTGTTCTTTATCTTTTTTAAACATAAGGATATCGCCTTTACCTAACTTGAATTTTTCTGCATCAAAATGAATTTCGATTTCACCATCCAATACAAAAACAGCTGCATCAGCAATTGAAGTATGCGTATCAATGATTTCATCTTTTTTTATTGCTACAACATTAAGACTACTGTCGCCATGCTCCATTAAAATTTTTCTTTCAAATTTCCCGCCTTCTAAATTAATAATATCTTTTGCTTTCATTACATCATAAAACATAACTTAATCTCCTTTCGTATTTATGTTTGGCGAAATAGAAGTGGGGTTCATCCGACGGATGGCTTAAGATAAAGTCGCTAAGTCACTAAGTTGTTAAGGCGTTAGTAACGTCTTTAAGTCGTTAGGTCGTTAAGGCATTAAGTTCATTTAATTCGCTTGCGCTTATAATATATAAAGACCTAACAGATAACAAAATACAAAATAAAAATTCTTAATACGAACCTAACGACTTAAAGACTTAACGACCTAATGACTTTATCTCATTGTCCTCTTGAAAAAAAAAATTGTTTTTGCTAAGTTTAAGAAGTAATTACGTTACAAAAATTTACTTAACAAATTGTAATAAATGCAATTTTGATGTCAAATTTTTTTATGTGTAGTTTTTTAAATATATAGAAGTTATGTGTGTAAGGAGTTTATCTTATGAAGATTAACGCAATTGGTGCTGATTATTCAGCTTTGAGAGCAAGAAACTTAAAGAATTCAAAGGTTAATGAAACTATTAAAACTGACGATGTTTCAAATATTCAGCAAGGGATGTCAATGATATCTTTTAGAAGCGGTAATCCCAGACACATAGCTCACGTTGTAGCAGAAGAACCTTTGTTTGGTTTTAATGGTGGCGGTGTTGGAACAGTCGTTAATGACTATAATTTTCTTGATAAAGATGTCGATAAGGTTGTAAAAATTATTCCTATGTACAACCAACAAGTTGATTATAAAAAAGACGTAGATCCAAAAACCGGAAAAATTAAACAACCGTTACCACAAGATGTTAAAGTAAGATACATTCCTGATAATTTGCCTGCTGGTCATCCTTTCAAGGGAAAAGAAGGCACTCCTTTTATTACCGGTAAGGCATTGGATAATGCGACAGATATGGCAAAGTTTTTAGAAAAAGAACAAGCTAATGTCTTTTTGTTAGAGGAAGTTAAGGCTTCAAAAATGAATTGGGGCATGGAAGAAAATGTACCAATCAAAATGTTCAAAGCTCAAAAAGATGAAAATTTAATAAAAGCAATGGATAAAAGAGGCATGAGCAAAGATTTGCAAAACAAATTAGAATTTGTTTTCACTTATGTTGATTCTACTGCAAGTATGCCAAAGCAATATGCTGACGGAATGAGCTACTCTACAGCAAGTGGTTCTGAATTAGAAAAACGATTTGCTTCCGGTTGGAAAGGTCAAGATTATGCCAAATTCGACAAAGCAACTGTTGAATTAATGCCGTCATTGAAGGAAAAATTTGGAATTGACCCAAAATACTTCTTATGTTCAGATGGTCAATCAATGTTTACAATGCACTATGCAGCGCAAAAGAATGCCGGAGGTGATTCTTATTGGCAAGATAAATTCTTAGGCGGTGTTGGTCACAATATGAACCGTGGATACATCCAAGAAATGGGTGCTCGTCAAGCTATTGTTAACTTGGGTGCAACAAAAGAAGAATTAAATAAACTTATTAATTCACCGGAATATTCAAATGCTGTTAAACTCGGAAGAGAAGAAGATTTCCTTAGAGAAACAGTATTGAAGAATTTCAATAGCAAAACAAGTGGAATGAACGCTTTTTCAGTGCCTATTCATTATGCAAAAGTTGGCTATTCTCCAATGTTAACAACTGTATCAGAAGGTTATCATGATTCGATTATTTCAAATAAATTAGTATCATCACTTTATTCTGATTTAAAAGAATTAGATGAAGTTGGTAGATTCAAAGCTATCACAAACCCATTGATGGATCCAAATGTTTCAGCATTTAAACCTGAAGTATTGCAAGGTGGATATAAAAACGATTCAAAAGTTAAATTGGCTGACGGAACAGAAGTTACTGTTCCTAAATTCCAAGTGTTTGATAAAAATAAAACAGATTTAGCTAGCGTAAGAGAAGTTAAACGTCAAAACAAAATTAATTTATTGGAAAGATTTAATAAAAAATTTATTAACGCACAATTCTATGATGAAAAAAACAAAGAATGGATGGCTGCCGACACAGGTAGAATGCATATTCTAACAGGTGCATCCGGAAGAAAAGCAAAAATTTACGGTGAAATTTCTGATGAATATTTGCAAAAACTAAAAAATGGCAAAGATGTAAAATTAGTAACAAGCTGGGGACGTGGTGATTTCCAAAAAGGTATGGATACTGTAATTGACTCATTCGAAAAATATGCAGCCAAGGATCCTGATGCTATCTTGATTTTTGGTGGAGATATGCAATATGAACCACAAACAGTTGAAAAATTTCAATTGATAAGTGCAAAACCTAATATGAAGGGCAGAATGATATTGATGGATGGCTGGACTCCTGGTAAAGACTTTGCTATGGCAAGTGATGTTGCGCTTCTTCCTTCAAGATTCGCACCTTGTGAATTGACAGACTTGGAAGCTAAAAAGTGCTTATGTACACCGGTAGTACCAAATGTTCAAGGTATGGCGCAAAAGAATTTTGACCCATCACTTACCGAAGAAATTGCTAAAGCTGATGCATACAAAGGAAAACATGAATACTTTATGACAGAAGAAGCTGCTTTAAAAGATGCTAACGCTGAAGCAAAAGCTGAATTTGAAAAAACAAAAAACAAATTGATTGCAGAAATCAAAAAACAATATAAAGGAAAAGTAAACGAAGAAATTCCGGAAGAACTTTTAAACGCTTCTATTGAAGGAAATGATAAATATCAAAAAGCTTTAAGAAAACTTAGAGATTCTGTAATATCTGATGATATGGCTGCTTGCTTAGAAAGAGCATTAGTGACTGATAGAAACGGTAAAAATGCTGAAACAATTCTTGCAAACCAAATAAAAGAAGATACAACTTGGTTTGGAAACGGTTGGTTAAGCAATACCGGAAAATCAGCAGGAGAACTTTACCAAGAATACCATTTTAACAACAAAGGTAAAAACATCTCTAAGAAAGATTTGATTACATTAGACTTTTCCGGATTATCAAAAGGTGGTCATACAACTGAAGTAACCGGTCAATCTGTTCACTTTGGCGGTAAAACAAAAAAAGCTGCTGCAATTGCATTGGGTATCGCAGCCTTAGCCGGAATTGGAGTGGCAGGCTATAAGGGTGGTTGGTTCTCTCCAAAATTTGAAGAAGAAACAAAAAACGGTAATCTTTCTTGTATAGGTTAAAATTTAAATATAAAATCAAGCCGGTTTTATAACCGGCTTTTTTCATGCTAATATAATTTTATGATTATAAAGAACTTTATTGAACCACCAATTGATAATAATAATTACTTATTAATAGATGAAAAATCAAGAGAAGCAGCACTTGTTGATTGTTCTTCTGTTGACGATAGAATTTGGGAAGAATTAAAAAATAATAACGCAACATTAAAATACATTTTGCTTACTCACGGTCATTTTGACCATATTGCCGGCATTAGACCTGATATGGGTGTTGCAGCAAATCATTCCAAGCCACAAATTGTGATGAATGAAAACGACTTAGACTGGCTAAAAAATGCCAACAAGTATTTGCCGATGTTTGGGATGTCGGAGATTACAATCCCAACAATAGACTGCTTTGTAAAGGAAGGTGACATTCTTAAACTTGGCAACACTGAAATTAAAGTGATTGAAACTCCTGGGCATACTCAAGGAGGAGTCTGTTATTTAGTTGATAACAACTTATTTTCAGGTGATACTATTTTTAGAGAAAGTGTTGGACGTTGTGACTTAGAAGGCGGAGATTTTGCACAAATCGTTAAAAGCATAGAAAACAAAATATTCACACTACCGGAAGACGTTTTGATTTATCCCGGACACGGCAAAATGACCTCTGTTGGTTGGGAAAAAGAACATAACAGATTTATGTAATTTTAACGATTTTATTGTTGGCGTGTTTCAATTCCTGCAACTTTTTTATATAATAAACTCAAAGAGAGGTGTTTATGAAGAAAACTTTAATTAAGTATCCGTTCTTAACCAAAGAAGTTGAAATATATGAACGAGATAATGGGCATAAAATCGTATTAGCACACAAAGAAGGCGGTATGGTTAATATATCATCTTGGGTAAAAACCGGTTCTATTAACGAAAATGACCATAACAACGGAATCTCGCATTTTCTTGAACACCTTATGTTTAAAGGAACTCATAAACACAAAGCCGGCGAGTTCGACAGAATTCTGGAAGCTAGAGGTGCTATTGTTAATGCTGCGACTTGGAAAGATTATACATTTTTCTACGTTACACTTCCAAAAGGTGAAAATAACGAAAGTTTCTATAAAGCAATTGAATTACACGGAGATATGATGGTAGATCCGGTAATTCCCGACTACGAAATGGGAGCAACTTTTAATATTAACGACAAAAAAGTTACTGATAAAAGAGAAAGACACGTTGTTATAGAAGAAATAAGAATGCGTAAAGATCAACCTTGGACAAAGGTTTATAATGCAACAAATAAAGCTATGTACACATCTCACCCATACAAGCGAGATGTAATAGGAACTCCGGAAATTATTTCACAAATTTCTCAAGAAGAAATTATGAATTATTACAGAACTTACTACTCTCCGGAAAATGTTACAACAATTATAGTCGGAGAATTCGATTCGGAAGATATTCTTAAACGCACGCTAGAAAGCTTTAACTGGGGAGAACGACCACGTCCTCCTATAAGAGATATATTGCCTGATAGACCTGTTAAAGAAACGGTTTATATTGAGAATAAGGCAAACGTAAATTCTTCATTTATGATGTTTGGTTTCCTTGGAACTCCGGCAAAAGACTTAAAAAACTTAATTGCTTTAGAAATGCTGGCTATAATTTTAGGCGAAGGAGCAAGTTCCAGACTATACAACAATCTTATCGAAAATCAAAAAGAGCATATTTTCAATATGATTGATGCAGAAAATTATTCTTTCAGAGATGGCTGTAATTTCTTTATACAAGCAAATTTCAACCCTGAATATAAGGAAAAAGCTATTGAATTAGTCAAAAATGAACTTCTACAAATTCAAACTAATATTACTGAACGAGAAATTAATAAAGCAAAGAAAAAATTAAAATCACGTTTTGCTTGCGAAGCTGAAACTGTTTCTGACATAGGAGAAGCTATCGGTTATTATATGACTGTATGTGACGAATTAGAGCTTGCAGAAACTTATTTGCCGATTTGCGAAAGCATGACAGTGGATTATTTACAAGAAGTTGCAAAAAAAATATTAGACATAAATCATGCTGTTATTTCTGTTCTAAGCCCGCAATAAATAGAATTTTAACAAACAAAAAGACTTCCGAATAGGAAGTCTTTTTGTTATATTTTGAAACAAAACTACTAGGGAAAAACAAAAGCGAACATTCTGTACAAACATATATTCCACTTTCATCAGTACTTCTATGGATTTTTTTCTATAAATTGCAAGGTTTTAAAGAATTTGCATAGAAAAATTTTTACAAAATGTTTGTCTTGACAATTTGTTAGGCATACCTTACAATCATGTCATAAGGAGAAATTATTATGGTAAATTAT
>URPS01000054.1 GCA_900549855.1 uncultured bacterium
TTTACATATAGTCAGTAATGTTAAGATTATAATAAAATGAAATAAAGAAATAATAACTTTTAAGAAAGGGTTAAAGATATGAATAAATTCATTAAATACACTTTGTATGCAGTTTCTGGGACTGTTGCAGCAGCATATTTAAGTTTTTTGTTTGTTCTTCCGAACGTAATTAATCTAAATAAATATAAACCGGATGTTCAAAAATTAGCAAAAGAACAAGCAAAATTAAATGTTAATTTTGAGAATATAAAAATCATTACAACTCCTCTTTTGGGAGTAGGGATTAAGGCTGACAATATCAGTGTAAAGCTTCCGGATAATTCTACTTTGTTTTCAGCTGATAAAATTAAGACAAGAATATCCGTTCCAAGTCTGTTACTATTAACTGTTAAAGTTTCTTGTTTAGACATTCAAAAACCATTTGTTAATTTGGAAATTGTTAATGATGACAACTTCAAGATTGTAAAACTTGTAGAAGATATTCTTAATGAAGGTAAAGAACAAGAACTTGTTGCAAAAAAACAAGCTGCACAAGCAGATGTGAAAGGCTTTAAATTTAATCCTGAATGGATAAGAATAAAAGTTCCGGCAGTAAGACTTTTGGATTACAAAGTTCTTGTCAATGATTTAAAATCTAAACATTATTTAAACTTGCAGGGTGAAGAACTTGTTTTAGGGTACTTTAATGGGAAAACTGCCAAAGTTAAAACATACGCAGAACTATTCAGTGATGAAAATAAAAATATAACTGCAAATATTGATATAAATACTTTTTTACCTAAGATTGAGCCAAGTCTTGATAGCGAAGACGATCCGGCTGAAAGAATTGAAATTCCTTTTGTAAATCCTGTTACTATGTATAGAAATTATGATTTGAAGGCTGATATTGATTCTAAATTGAGAATACGCAATCATAATGATGAGATAACATCTTACGGACATTTTAATATTGATAATATAACTTTAAAAATTTCTCAGCTAACTCTTCCAAAAAGTTATTTTAGAGTCAAGACTTTTGGGACAAATGTTGGTTTGGATACAAATATTTATCCCGTTAAAGACCAAAATATTTCAGTTTTAGGAAAGTTGAATTACGGACATCATCCTAAAATGGATATGTCAATAAAGACCGGAAAAATTCAGTTCAATGATTTAGTTATCCTAACAAAAGCATTTATGGATTCTTTGCACATCCGTAATGAACTTTCTACGATTAAGGCAGAAGGTTATGTTCAAGCTGATTGTTATATTAAATCAAATTTTAAAAAATTAAAATCTAACGGTTCTGTTGTTATTAAAAACGGCGGTGTTAGTGTCAGAAATCTTGGCAAAGTATTGTCCGATGGCAATATTAACATCAAGTTTGATAATAATATATTAGATATTAGAAATTCAGGTATTCTTATTGGAGGAGCTCCGCTTAACATTGATGGTAAAATTGATGAAAAATCCGTTGCGGATATTAGCGTAAAAGCAACTGCAATTCCTCTGGCAAAATTATTTAACGCTTTTGCTCCAAAAGAAATTAGAAATGCGTATAATTTTAAATCCGGCAATGCTACATTTGATTTCGTATTAAAAGGAGAGTTAAAAAAAGCTATTACTGCAATAAAATTTACACTTTCCGGCTTAAACATATCTGACAAAAATATGGTTATTACAAATAATAACCTTAATTGCACTTTCGCATTAATAAATGATATTGTAATAGGAAATATTTCAAAAGGCAAAGTTTTAGTTGGTGAAATTAATGATAAGGATTTTTCGATATTGTTAGCATCAACAAAATCAAAAATAAAAATTCCTGAATTCAAATTAAAATTAGTTGATAATAATATTAATATTAAAGAAAATTCTATACTTATAAATGATAAATCAATTTTAAAATATTCTGGCAATATAATTGATTACCAAAAACTTAAATCAATTAATTTTGCGACTTCCGGCAATGTTAATACAGATGATTTAATTAAATTTATCGGAAGTGAATTTAAACCATATATTCATTCAGCAGGTTCTATTCCATTCAAATTAACTATTGATGGTAATAAGCAAAAGCAAACATTGTTTGTACAAGCGCTTGCAGACAAAACAAACTTTATTACTCCTGTTGATTTTACAAATGTTCAAGGCAAAAATACCTCTTTGCAAAGTGTTGTAGATTTTAAACCGGGGAGAATTAAGATTAAGAAAACCGGACTTTTTGAACGTAATGTTGCGGTTGATGAAGAAGGTAATGAAGTTGTTCACTTAAATGAAATTGTAGGTGTAGATGGTACAATTGCCGGCGAAAGAATAAATTTAATCAAAATAACTATGCCGCAAACTTTGAACGGAAAAATTTATACTTTCCCTAAATCTAATTTTGATTTGAAAGGTAGAGCATTTATTTTTGGAGAAGCTAGTGAACCTAGAATCAGAGGTGGATACGAAATTTCAAATCTTTCTATTCCGGAACTTCTTTTGACGCTTAAAAATGGTTCATTGGGGTTCAAAGGTCATCATGCAGATTTTTCCATAAAAGAATTGTTATTAAATGGTTCAGATATTCAAGCAGAAGGCTCAATAAGTTTGTTGCCATCATCAGTTTTAAACATTCTTAACCTTGATGTTTCTTCAAGATATATTAATGTCGATAAATTGATGAAAGTTAGCGAGCAAGCTATGACTTATGTTCCAAAAACACCGGCTTCTAATCAAACATCATCACAAGCCGCAGATATTCCTGTTGTTATTCATAACGGTTCAATCAATATGTCTAGAATAATTACCGGCAATATTGATGTTAAGAAAACAACTTCAAGAATTTCTTTAGCAAGAAATATTTTCTATTTGAGAAACTTAAGAACAAACGTTTTTGATGGTCGTGTAAGAGGCAATATTTCTATGAACTTAATCTCTACGCTTATGAATATCAAAGTCCGAGGCGAAGGGGTTAATGTAGAAAAAGCTCTCCTTGATGCTTGTGCAATGAAAGATACTTTATCCGGTACAGCTTCTTTTGATACTGATATTTCGCTTAAGGGTGCAACCTATGAAGAACAAGTTAGAAGCTTGAAAGGTAAAGTTAACTTCAAAGTTACAAACGGTCAATTCGGACCATTTGGGAAGTTGGAAAACTTGATTATTGCAGAAAATATTCGTGAATCTCAATTCTTCCAAACAACTTTGGGTGGTGTAATCAGTGGTTTAACAACTATTGATACAACACACTACTCAGAATTAGTTGGTAATTTGAGCTTTAATGACGGTATTTGCTATATCAATCCGATTACATCTCTTGGTAATATTTTAAGCTTGCATATTGCAGGTGAATTTGATATTTTAAGAAATTATGCTGATATGAAAGTTCGTGCAAGAATGGCTTCTCTTGTATCTAACCTACTTGGACCGATTGGTGCAATCAATCCGGCAAACTTGATTAATAGTGCTGCAAGCTTGAATGTAATCACTGCAAAAGCATTCTCTCTTTTCTGCGAAATGATTCCTCAATCAGAAATGGATGCTCTTCCAAGTTTTGCGAACAAATATGTAGATAATGCGGCTACTAAATTTCAGCTTGGTGTAAGAGGTGATGCTGCTAAACCTTTGACGTTGATTAAATCATTCAAATGGCTTGCTACAGAAACCGAATACGAAAACGCAGTTGAATATGTTAATTCAATTCCTGACCCTGTAGAAGGCAGCGAAGCTGCTACTATAGAAGAAGCCGTTGAAGAGGCACAAGCCTTGGAAGCAGAAAAGAAAACTTTTAAATATAAGGTTAAACATATATTTAAAAAAGAAGAAAAATAAATTTTAAAAAATGTCGGCTGAATTTTTAATTCAGCCGACATTTTTAAGTTTAAAATCTTATTGGAAATCCCACATTTATATACATTCCGCCATCATAAACGGGTGGACGAGGTGGACGTGGTGGATAATAAAAATCGTCACACCATCCTAATCTGTTATAATAGCAGTCAGAATACCCCCAACAGCTGCGCCTGGCTAACACTCCGCCTACAAAGACGGAGCCTCTGTTATATCTTGGTGGCGGTGGAGGAGCTCCCCAATTTCTACCCATTGGTGGTCTTCCCATGTTTCCATTATGGTGTGGACCTGCTTGAACCCTTTGTTCTCCATGACCACCCATCGCTCCACCGCCATGAGCGTAACAAGGAACTGTGCTGCTAAGAATTGCAATCAAACCTAAAAGAGATAAAACTTTTTTCATATGTCAACCTCCATTTCTTATTTGTATAACGATTTGTTTTTTAATTTGTTCATTTTTATATGTTATAATTCCCTTATGAAAAAAATACGTTCAGCAATGGTTTTTATAAGTTTTTTTGTATTCGGCTGTGGTGCAATATTACTCAATTTTTTCGTATTTCCCTTTATAAAAAATAACAAATTTTTATGTTCCGATATAATCCATAATGCGTGGAAATTTTTTGTTAATTTTATGATTACGCTTGGTTTATTTAAACTAAAAATTAAAAAACTTTCTAAAATAGAAAATAAGATTATTGTTGCAACTCATCCAAGTTTTATTGATATAGTAATTCTTATAGCCCTTATTCCACGCAGCACGTGTTTTGTTAAAAAGGAGCTTGCTTATAACCCGATACTAAAAAATCTGGTGAACAGTATTTTTATTACAAATGAAGTTGACTTAGAAGAATTAAAAACAGAATCAAAAAAAATGTTAGATTTAGGATTTAATGTGATAATTTTCCCTTCTGGAATTAGACATCGTAGAAATGAATTTCCGAAAATTAAAAAAGGTGCGTCATTAATAGCCTTGAATGCTAATAAAAATATAGTTCCAATAAGATTTTTTTCAAATAATGATTTTATGTTCATTAATCAACCGTTCTATGAGGTAGGAGAAAAACGTGTGACTTTTGAGATAGAACAAATGCCTGAGATTAATGTGCAAGATTTTATTTCGGCTAGTGAAATTGTAAGTAAAAAAAAGATTACGCAACAAATTGAAAAATCTTTGTATAATTCATGATATAATACATTTAGGGAGTGGTTATGAATATAAAAGAAGATTTAAAGAAATTAATAATTGATTCTCTAGCATTAGAGGAGATTACACCGGATGATATAAAAGATGATGAGCCGTTATTTGAAGAAGGTTTGGGCTTGGATTCTATTGATGCGTTGGAGTTAGGAATGGCTATTAAACGTAAATACAATATATCACTGGAATCAAACAAAGAAGAAAACCGAAAAACATTTTATTCAATAAATACTTTAAGCGATTTTGTGGAGTCAAGAATCAATGGCTGAAAAATATACAAAAGAACAAATTTTTGAAGAATTAAAAAATATTCTTATAGAAGAATTGGAAATTGCAGAACAAGATATCAAACGGGAAGCAAATCTTTTTGAGGATTTGGATTTGGATAGTATTGATGCGGTTGATATTGCAGTGAGAATGCAAAAGTTTACAAATAAAAAACTTTCTCCGGCAGAATTTAAACAAATAAAAACGGTTAATGATATTGTGGAAGCTGTTTATGGCTTGTTGCAATAGACTTTTCAAAGTATTAAAAACACTATTGCCATTTGCCGGCATGTTTTTAGTAATTGGAGTTTTCCATTTTACAAATTTTGTTTTGCTTAAGTATTACCCTGCGGTAATGAATTTAATGATGTTCTTAATCTTTTTTACATCATTGTTTCAAGAAAAAACTGTTATCCAGAAATTTGCTCTTGCAATGGAACCGGATGCTGATGAGCGTGTTATGGATTATACCAGAAATGTAACGTACGTATGGTCGGTTTTTACATTCTTAAATTTTTTGGTTTCACTTGGCACTGTTTTTATGTCGGAAAAAATCTGGGCAATTTACAACGGCTTTGTATCTTATTTTCTTGTTGGTTTGGTTTTTATTATAGAATATATAGTAAGAATTAATTTTAAGAGGAAGTATGACAGAAAAGCTTGTTGAAGATTTTAAAGCAAAAGGTATTATTACCTTTAAAACCGGCGGTACTGTTTCTGATGGCAGATTGGTAGAAAAGACTTTTGAAAATATGCTAACAGAAGCTAATGATATCGCAGTTGAGTTGGGAATAGAAAGCGGGCTTAATTTTATTTCAACCACAACTGCAGAGCATCTTTTTGGATTTACTTTTCACTATATGCTTCCGTATGTGACAGGAAATATTACCCAGCCAGAAAGAATACATTATCCTGAAAATATAAATTTTGATAATGCGGTTTTAGTGACAACACCATCTTTTTTGGAAGCTATGCGCAAATATGATTCTCATCCTGTTAAAAATCCTAAGATAATTATTTCAGCTGGAGCAAAGTTGGAAACTCCGACATTTGAATTCGCTCAAACTATTGCGGATGAAGTGATTGAAATATATGGTAGTACAGAATCCGGAGTAATTGCGTATCGCAAAAATCCTAATGAGAATTTAAAATTATTTCGTGGAATAAAAATTTTAGAAACGGGGAATGATTATACAAAACTTGAAACAAATTATTCGAAAAAGAGTCCGGTTATAATAGAAGACAGGATTAAACTAATTGGTGATGAAATTGAATTTTTAGGACGCTCAGACAGAGTATTAAAGATTCAAGAGAAAAGAATTGCAGCTGATATTATGGAATCAGAGATTAAGAAATCAGATTACATAGATTCGGTGTATTGTTTTGAATACGAAACAAAGCTTGCAGCTTTTGGAATTCTGTCAGACAAAGGAAAAGAATTTTTGTTGCAGTATGATAAACTTAGCTTAACTAAAATTTTGAAATCTGAATTGAAAGATAAATTTGAAATTGTTCCTCAAAAATGGATATTTTTTGATGAAATACCTAAAAAAGACAATGGCAAAATTAATAAAAAATTCATAAAAGAATGTTTTGACAGGAATCTTTCTATGCCGTTAATTTTAGAAAGAAATATATATGAGGATTTTGCTTGTTTTAAAATTACATTTATAAATAACAGTAACTTTTTTAAGGGACATTTTGAAGGGTTTCCAATTCTTCCCGGGGTTGTTCAATTATTTTACGCAAATTGGTTTACTCAATTAGCTTTTGGTAAAGATTGCAGATGTGGACAAATTAGAAAAATAAAGTATTCTAATATTATTCGTCCGGCTAAAATTATTTATTTAGAACTAAAAAAAACAGAAAGTAATGTAGGTTATAAATATTATGATGATGAATTTACTTATTCGTCAGGTATTTTACCGTTAGCAAATTGTTTTTAAGGAAAATTATGATAAAAGAAATTACAAGTGAAACAAAAATAAAAGTTGCATTTTTCGATCTTGATCCGATGAATATTGTCTGGCATGGGAATTACGTAAAGTATTTAGAGCAAGCAAGATGTGATTTTTTCGATAAACTAAACTATAATTATACAGATATGTATAATGACGGAGTTATGTATCCGATTGCAAAAATGGATTTCAAATTTATTAAATCTGCAAAATTTGGAGAAAAATTGACTGTTAAATGTACGTTGAAAGAACTTGAACCTGCAATTATTATTAAATATGAAATTTATTCCGGTGTGGATAAAATCCTTACTGCAACAACAATGCAAATGGAAGTTTCTGTTAAAACCGGTGAAACATTATACGAAGCTCCGCAAAGATTAAGAAAGGCTTGTGGTTTAGAATGAAGAAAATACTGACTTTAATATTGTCGTTATTCTTTATTCCGCCTGTTTTTGCCGGACTATATGATAAAGAAGAACCTTTGAATAATATTTCAAAAAAAATTCCGACATTGAATAATATTAGTTGCAAGTTTAGACAAGAAAAACAGACTTCTAATATTTTATTAAAATCATCCGGAGATTTTGTTTTTGACAAATCGAAAGGTGTAACTTTTTATACAACATATCCGATAAAAAGTACAACTTCTTATTCTACAAGAGAATATAGACAAATTAATAATGTGATTACTGCAATTTCAAATAAATCTTATTCAAGATTGGAAAAAGATTTTAAATTCTATTTTCAAAAAGAAAATGATATCTGGACGCTTGCACTTATGCCTAAACAAACTTCACAGGCTTATAATTACTTAAAGACAATAGAAATCACAGGCGGAGCAGAAAAAATAAACAAAATAATGATTTTGACGTGTGACAAAACAAGAACAACAATCTGGTTTATATGATAAAGCGAATTCTCTTTTTATTATTTTCAATAATCATTTTTTGTTTAGCTTTAGTTTTGGCTAAACCGGTTGATACTGAGTTAATAAAGGCATTTATTAGTCCTCAAAATAAAGTTGAAAATTATATCGTAAAACTTGCTAATATTTCTTCTAAAAAAATTAATGTAATTTTTTACGGTGATACTTTAGAGGAAATTGAAAATTTAAAAGCAGATTTTCCAAATTTTCAATCTGAACCACAAACAATAATTGATGTTTACAAAAATTATCCAATCAATTTTATTTCTGACAAAAGAAGAAAACTTCTAAAAAACAAACAATACAATATAATAGAACAAGATGCTTTAGAAAAACTCTATAATCCTTTAGGTATAATGATTGCGCCATTAGAAAATGACCCGTATTTGTTCGCCACAGATTTTGTAACAAATCTTGCGCAATTGGAACAAAATGACATCAAATCATATCAAGGCAAACATTATGCAGTATCTCATTTTGATATCCAAAACGACAAAGACCTATGTGCAATAATTGATTATGCTAACGGAAAGAACATATATTTAACCGGAACACCTGTTCATAGTTATTTTGCGGCAAAAAAATCTACTGTAGAAATTAATATAATTTGTTTCATCTCAACTTTATTGCTTTTAATTTTGTGTAAGTTTTATTTCCACTCAATCAAAATTATTTTTCCTATTGCTTTAAGTATATTGTTTGGTTTTTTGTTAGGATATAGTGCTTCCACATTAATTTTTAACAACTTGCACATTTTGACTTTTGTTTTTTCAACTTCATTAATTGGCATAAGTTTAGATTATTCGCTGCATTATTTTTTAACTTCTCAAGAAAAAGGGTTCAAAAAAAGTTTGACAACTTCGATGTTGACAACAGTTTTAGCATTTTCTCCACTTCTATTTTCAAATATAACAATTCTTAAGCAAATTGCTGTTTTCACATCCTTTGGATTAATTGGCGTATACCTCTTTGTTTTGTTTATTATGCCAATGTTTGGCGGTGAAATTCAACATACAAATAAGTTTAAAAAAATAAACTTTAATAAAAAAATACTTGCAGTTATACCGATTGTAATTTTCTTAGGTATTGTCAGATTAAACTTTGATGATAATATTAAAAATCTTTATGTTCCACCTAAAAAATTAGCGAAAGCGGAAGAAATTTATCAGAAAGTTTTTAATCCTGATACTCCGGAATTTCTGATTATAAAAGGAAATAATGTAGATGAAATTCTACAAAAAGAAGAACAAATTCAAGGATTTGGTTTGAGTAATTTTGTGGCTTCAAAATCACGACAAGAAGAAAATATTAGATTCGTAAATGAATTTTATAAAAATAATTTAAGAAATTATGAAAATAAAATTGGCGCACATTTTTCTACTCAGAAATCAGAGTTTTATGACGTTGAGAAGTTTCCTTTAAATAAAGATTTTATGCTGGATAAAAATACATCTTTCATTGTAGTTGATAAGCATGAAGAAGGTTCTATAAATGTCGCTGATGAGATTTCTAAAATTTTAAGAAAATTAAGAAAAGAATGCTTAATTCTATTACCAATTGCAATTTTTGTTTTGTTTGGTTTTTTGGCGATTGTTTATGGATTCAAAAATGCTGTAAAAATCACATTATCTCCGCTTGTTGGAATTCTTTTTACGGTCGGAATATTGAGCCTTGCTGGACAAAGCTTAAATTTATTTAATTTAATTGGTCTCTTTTTAATTTTGGGATTTAGCTTAGACTATTCAATTTTTAGATTAAATGGAGCGGAAAAATCAAAAGATGCGGTATTTATTTCCATGTTATCAACAGCAATATCTTTCTTATTATTATCATTCACAAGTTTTAAACTGATTAGTACACTTGGTTTAACATTGTTTATTGGAATAACAACTTCGTACATAGTAAGCTTATTTATGATAAAATCAGAGCATGATTGATAGATTAGAACATAGACAAGAAGTTATAGAAGCTTTAACAGATGCTCAAAAAATTGCGTTTGCGCCGATTTCTTTTCAAGCTGTTGCCGCACTTCTGGAGTTTGGAATTTTAAAATTAATTGATGAAAAACCGGAATCACCTTTTGTTATAAAAGAAGAATTAAATCTTTCGGAATATACTGTTAAAACTTTGTTGGAAGTCGCTGAAACATTGGGACTTGTAATTTCAGACGAAGAAGTCTATTCTATTACGGAATTAGGGAAAATGTTCCTTTATAATGATATGACGATTGCAAATTTCAAATTTGTAAAAGATGTTTGTTACAAAGGAGCAGAAAAGCTTACGGATTCTTTTCTAAAAGGTGAAGCAGAAGGCTTAAAACTTATGTATCCGAAAGCTAAAACGATTTATCCTTATCTGTCGAAATTGCCGGAAAATATGAAAAACAGTTGGTTTGAATTTGACCATTATTATTCTAACAATTGTTTTGATATTATTTATAAAATTATCACGCCTGTTTCTAAAATCTTTGATATTGGCGCAAATACAGGTAATTTTGAAAAAGTTTGCAGAAAATATGACAAAGATATTGAACTTAATTTGATTGATTTAGAAGAAAATATTAAAGTAATAAAAAATGAGCCGTTGCTAGAAGGATGCAAATTTCATGCAGTGGATATTTTAGATAACAATTCAAAACTTCCAAACATTTCCGGAGCAGTTATCATGAGCCAATTTTTGGATTGTTTTTCTGCTGAACAAATAATATCAATTTTAAAACGTGTAAAAGAAGTTGCAGAAGATGGTACAAAGATTTATATTCTGGAACCGTTTATTGATAGACAAAAATACGCAGGTGCAAAATTTTCACTTGTCCATACGTCATTATATTTCACTTGTATGGCAAACGGTTGCAGCAAAATGTATTCGTTTAAAGATATGAGTCTTTTTATAAAAGAAGCAGGTTTAAAAATTAATGCTGTATATGATGCGCTTGGCGCTCACGATTATACATTATTGGAGTGCGTAAAAAATGACGGCTAAAAAATGGTTCCAACTTTCAGAAGAGGGTGCCGGAAAGCTACGTTTGCAAGCACTCAAATTTATGTTTGACAAGTTGGGTGAATTTCCTGTTCGTATAATCGCATTTTTTGTCGTTTTGTCTGTATTTTTGCAAGCCAAAGACAGGCGCAACGCTTCTTTAAAATTCTTTAAAATCATAAACAAAAAACACCTACTTTTGTCAGCGTATCGTCAATTCTTAAATTACGGGAACTCTCTTGTGGACAAATTTCTATCCGTTATGGGAAAATTAGATCCGCAAAAATTTGAACTACCGGAAGAAGATATTTTTAAAAGCGCATTTTTTATAACAACACATGTCGGAAATGTAGAAATTATGCGTTCGCTTTTTCAACTCAAAAATAAATTTGAGCCTAAACGTGTGAATATATTTTTACAAGCCAATGCATGTAAAATATTTAATGATTTTTTAAAGACTTTAGAATTGCATATTCCGGAAATTGAAGCATTTCCTGTAGAAGAAATTTCTCCTCATACATCAATTGAGATTTCTGATAGAATACAAAATGGTGAAATTGTGTTTATGGCAGGAGATAGAATTTCTGCTCAGAATGAAAATATTGCTTATGAGGCAGAATTTTTAAATCACAAAGTAAAATTTCCATTAGGAACACTAAAATTTGCATTGATGTTGAATGTTCCTGTTTATTTTATTGTTTGTGTCAAAGATAGAAAAAAATACAAAATATTTGCAGAAAAATTCGTATCTGATAAACAAAAGCGAACAGAAAAACTTGAAGATTTAAAATTGCAATATGTAAATTTTTTAGAAAAATACACACTTATGTATCCAGAACAATTTTTTAATTTTTATGATATGTGGGAGTGATTATCTAAAGATTCCAAGGATTTTGCAGCCCGTTATAATTTTCGCTAAATTGAAAATGTCTTATTTGATTCCAACTAAATCTATAGAAATCAGGTTCTTGACTTGCTGCTACCAAACTTTGTACTCGGTAATTTTTTTGTGGTGGTGGACAAATGATAATTTCTTTTTGGGGCATTAATACTTTTACTCTTTTAACAACAGGAACGTAATCATTATCTTCACTCAAAAGATATACTCTATCAAATTCATCATAAATTGCTTTTTCAAGTAGTGTAATTGCAATATTTACATCAGTGTGTTTTTTTTCATGTTTTAATATTTTGTCTTGCTTGGAAAGTTGTTTGCAGTCTGTACATGGTGCTATGTATTTTTTCTTAAATTCACCTAATACAATTTCAATTCCGGATTGCTTTAAAGCATTTAAATATGTTCGATGTCTTAACTGGGATTCGTTATCTCTATGAGTTGCTATTGCAGTAAAAAATATTACATTTAAGTCAAAATATTCAGTTTTTAAATGAGATTTAATAGCAGCTTTTAGCATAGACATATAATCTAGCCACTTAACACATATATTATTATTTTTTTGATAACTGGCTAATTTGTGATAATAGTTATATCCATCTATTAAAACTAAAACTCTTTTTTTATTATTCATAGAAAAATTATACTTCATTATCCTTTATAACGCAAACGACAGGCATAAAGCCTGTCATCTGAACTACGAATAAATTCGTAGCGAGTATACTTTTTACATGTAATAACAAAATATTTACATTAAATTAACTCAATTAACTTAATTACATTATTACATATATGGAGAAATTTGTCTAGACATCGTCTTTATTTGCGTATAAATAAAATACAATATAATAAAACTTTCATTTTTATGTTACATTTTAATTATGAAAAAGATAGCTCTAGTTAGTCACGGTTGTGCAAAAAATTTAGTAGATTCAGAATTAATCCTTGGGCTTTTGGCTCAAAACGGATATGAAATTACGCTTGATGAAAATGAAACTGATACGGTCATTGTAAATACCTGTTCTTTTATTTGCGATGCAGAAAGAGAATCAATCCGCACCATATTAGAACTCGTTGATGCCGGTAAAAAGGTTATTGTAACAGGGTGTTTGGCGCAAAAACATCCGAAAGAATTAAAAAAAGAAGTACCGGAAGTTGCTGCAATTGTTGGAGCAACCGACTTCGCTAAGATAATTGAAGTCTTAAAAGAAATGGAAAACGGTTATGTTTGTGAAGTAAGCGAAAAGCCTGATTATGTTTATCCGGAAGAAGTTGAGCGTCAACAAATTACAATGGGCGCAAGTTCTTACATAAAAATTGCAGATGGTTGCAACTACAGATGTGGTTACTGCATAATTCCTTATCTTCGAGGTGATTATCATTCCAGAAAAATGGAAGTAATTATCGAGGAAGCCAAAAAACTTGTGAAACGTGGAGTTACTGAAATAATCTTAATTGCACAAGATACAACAGGTTATGGTATTGATTTATACCAAAAACCTATGCTTCCAAAATTATTAGAAGAATTGAATAAAATTGAAGGATTGGGCTGGATAAGGGTTATGTATGCTTATCCAACACAAATGACTGATGAATTATTGGATACAATTGCAAAATTAGATAAAGTTGTTAAATACGTTGATATACCGCTCCAACATTCACATCCTGAAATGTTAAAGATGATGAATCGTCCGGCATTTGATTACCGACCAATGATAGAAAATATTAGAAAGCGAATCCCTAATGTTTCTATAAGAACTGCATTTATTGTGGGCTACCCTGGAGAAACAGAAGAACAATTTGAACATCTTTGTGAATTTGTACGTGATATGAAATTCGATAGAATGGGTGTATTTACTTATTCAAGAGAAAAAGGAA
>URPS01000055.1 GCA_900549855.1 uncultured bacterium
AAATTCCGCATAAAAACAGCACTTTCAGGATTTGAAAGTGCTGTTCGTTTTTGTCATTATAGTTTTTGCTGAAAATTGATGCTTTTTTGATGCTCTTGAAAAATGAATCGTATTCATAACTCAAATATAACGCACCCCACTACAAGAAACGGTGACAAATAATAGTAAAGCTCTTTCGGTATGAATTTTATAATTCTTCAGTTTTGAAAGTTGTTTTAGGCATTTTATCGATATTTTTAAGCGCCATATTGCACCTCTAAAACTAAAATCACTCGTAAGATTTATGTGCTTATTATAACATTGATTTGATTAGAATTCAACTTAATGATTATTATGTGTGTTAACCTAATTTAATAATTTCACAAATTTTAATTGATAACCCATTGACCACTTCGTTTTCCATTTTCACGCTTAATTAAATTCTTTTCCTGCATAGTTTTCATACGGCGTTTTATAGTTCTCTCCGTTACATTTAATGCTTTAGCGAGTTCATTTTGAGTTATATTCGGATTATCAATTATCAAGTCAATTATTTTTTGTTCTTCCAAAGTGACATCCTTATTGTCACTTTGAATGTCACTTTGGGCTGTTGCTTCCACAAGTGCATCTTTAATGGTTTCAAGCATAAATATAATGAACTCTGTTGATTCACCAGCATAATCGGAATCATTTATTGCCTGATAATATTCGTCCTGCTTTTTATAAATCATTGATTCAACCGGTAAATATGCAAAAATAGGGTCAACCTTTGACAAAATCAATGTTTGCCATAATCTTCCCGTCCTGCCGTTGCCGTCTAAAAACGGATGAATTGATTCAAACTCAAAATGAAAAATGCAAGATTTAATAATGTCATTAGTGTCATCGCTTTTAAGCCATTGCAATAAGTCTTCAACAGTCTGCGGAACATAAGCAGGAAGAGTTCCGACATGTATTACCTCACCGCTTTTGCTGTCAACAACGCCAACAGGCTTTGTACGAAAAGCGCCCGATTCTTCTACAAGTCCGCTTGTCATAACACCGTGTGCCTTTAGTAAATCATCAACAGAATATGGGTCGAGCGTATCAAGCAGCTCATAAATCTCATAAGCGTTTTTTACTTCTTGTATATCTTTAGGCGGAGCAATAACCATTTTACCGTTAAGCACGGATGTAACCTGCTCCAGAGTTAAAGTATTTTGCTCAATCGCCAATGAATCATGAATCGTTCTGATTCTGTTTGCACGGCGCAATTTTGGGTTTTTATCAAAATTTGACAATGCCGATACACTGCCGATAATTCGAGAAATATCAGCCACCAAAGACACCATTTTATTATTCAGTTTGTATTTTGGAATATAGCTCATATATTTCTCCTTTAAAAAATTTGTAGTGTTTAATTATAGTTTATTCATCACATTAAGCAAGCTCTGATAGCTGTCAACATCGTGGTATTTCACCTTGCTGTTAGACATTTCGTTGAACAGCTTTTTGGCACAAGAAATCTTAGCCTGCTCAATCGGTCTAAGTTCGAGACTTTCCATTGTGCCTTTTGTTTCGGCAATAAAGAAAACATGTTTTACTGTTCCCTCATAAAAAGCGATTGCCCAGTCGGGAGAATAATTACCTACCGGAGTAGGAATCTGGAATGTTCTCGGAAGTTTTGCATATACGCATACTTCTTCCGCTGCGTCCAAATCCTCTGCAAATCTTCTCTCGATACTCTTTTCGGCTGAACCGTCAGTGAACACATAATCCTGAATGGCTTTCTTTGCAAGAAATGCTTTGTCAAAGCTTTGTGTGTTCTTTTCGGCTGTAAAGATATTACTGTCGTACTCACCCTCGATTGTGTCATAGGAAATATGCTCAACAATCATTGTAGCTTTCTGCTCATTGATAAGCCTGATAACCTTTGAGATGAATTCCTCCGGGTTATTCTTAAACATATAAATTTTATCCATACGAATACCTTGTAAAATTGCAGATACAGTCTTACGGGTAAGTGTAGTACCTTCTGCAACCTTGCCGATAAGATCATATTTAATCTGACTTGTTTCAGCGTGTTTAAGCGTTTGAGTCCTTGTTTTTTCGCCTGCAAAAGAAGCTCCACGCTCAACCTCATATTCATTCATTTCGTCTTTCTGACGACCGATTGTTGTAGTGTACTGAAGTTCGGAAACAAATAGCTTTTCATCAATGTGAGCAATCGCTTTCTCTATTAGCTCTTCACTGTCGAATTCAACGGTATAAGCATACTTGTGATTGATTTGCTTCCACAAAGCCTGAAATTCTTTCTTGGCAAAGTTTTCATTGAGCGGATTATCTTTAACCTTTGTTTCGTGACCGTCTGTAAACATATCCTTAAGGACACTATCATCATAAACAGCTTGAATAAGCATATGTATGCCATCTGCCATAGGTTTCAATTCGTCAGAGAATTCCGCAACAGTTCCACTCTTTATATCTTGACGGTAGCTATCCGTAACCTTATCATCATCGTCGATATAATCATTTCTGATAAGATATTTATAAATCTTGTTGGCAGTGCTGTCGTCAATAAGTGTTGGAACACCATCAACTTTAACATACTTGCCTTTGAAGTATTCTTTAGTTGCAACAGTAGGTCTGTCATAAAGTACAGTCTTAATATCCGACTGCAAATCCGTAACAAAAGTCTTGTAGCTTTCACTTGCTATAACAGTAAGTGTGTTAATATCGTGTACCGAAGCACCACAGCTTTCAACGTCCATACGGTTACCGTTTTGATTTACGCACAAACGCAATCCACGACCAACCTCTTGGCGCTTTGCGGTGTTGCTGTCAGAGTGTTTAAGGGTACAAATTTGAAATACATTTGGGTTGTCCCAGCCTTCCCGAAGTGCAGAGTGAGAGAAAATAAATCTTGTAGGCTCATCAAAAGAGAGCAAGCGTTCCTTGTTCTTTAAAATAAGGTCATAGGCTGAAATATCATCGGAAAATTCACTGCCTCTTTTGAGCTTACTGTCAATACTGTGTCCGGTCTTTTTATCAATACTGAAATAGCCTTTATGTACCGCACTCACATCACTGCAAGTAGATTTCAAATATTTTTGATAAGGTGTATCAAGCAGGGTTGTGTATTCATTAAGAGCATTCAAATACTCTTCCTCAAACATAACACCGTACTCGCCAAGCACTTCATCGCCGTTCTCGTCATATTGACGATACTTTGCAACCTCATCAATAAAGAACAAAGAAAGACATTTAATACCCATATTAAAGAGCTTTTCTTCTTTTTCAAAATGAGAAAGAATTGTCTCTCTAATCTGAATACGGCGCATATCTTTTTCAGACACATCACCGACAACATCACCGGCTTTGATAACCTCGCCATTTGTAAATGTCACTGTTCCACGAAGTGGGTCAATTTCTGAAATTGTATATCCCTTGTACTGCTCCATTTCCTGCGAAACGAAGTAGAGGTTGCTATCGACACCGAGAATACGAGTTTTTCTCTTTGGTCCGGTACTTTGCATGACTTCAAATTCAATTTTAGCCATAGGCGGTTTCTTTGCCGATAACACAATCTGTTCAAGGTACAAATAACTGTCCGTACCTCTGAAATTCTTAACTTCAAAGCCTTTGACTTCAATCTTCTTAACGAGTTTTTTATTGAATGCGTCTAAAGCATCAAGAACATAAACAAGATTATGTTGCTTTGCGTGAGTAGCAGAATAATTGAGCGTAAAAAGAGGATTGAAATTTTTCAAAGCCTTTTGTGTAACTGCACCGCCCATTTTCTGCGGCTCGTCAAGAATAATAATCGGTCTGTTAGCCTTGATTACATCAATCGGACGACGAGAACCAAATTCATCACGCTTTGAGTAAATAATACGAGCTTCCTTACTGCGTCCGTCCTCTTTAAGAGAATAAGCAAAAGCCTGCGTGTTGATAATCATTACATTTATGCCCGAACTCGATGAAAAATTATCAAGCTGATTCAGGTTTGAACTGTTATAAATAAAGAAACGAGCCTTTTTACCATAATGCTCCATAAAATGGTTAGCGGTAATTTCAAAGGATTTCTTTACACCCTCACGAATAGCAATACTTGGAACAACTACAATGAACTTGCTCCAGCCATATTTCTTGTTCAGCTCAAACATCGTCTTGATATACACATAGGTTTTACCCGTACCGGTTTCCATTTCAATATCAAGACTGCATCTGCCCAAATCTTTTACAAGGGACGGAGAAAGTTTAATGTTATTTTGGCTTTGCAAATTTTGAATATTTTGCAAAAGTTGTTCGTCAGAAAACTCAACAATCTCATTCTTGTATCCTGTATCATCCATTATTTCGTTTTCATCAAATGATACTTGAGAAGAAAGATTTTGTTCAGTATTTCCCAAATCACGAATATAGTTGATTTTGTCGTGAAAGCCTTGTCCGTTAAAGACTTTTACAACTGCGTCAACTGCGTCAGTTTGGTATTGTTGTATTTTGAAATTAAATTTCATTTTAATTACCTTTGCGATATATTTTTAAAATCTAGTATTTCAAATGCTTTTAATTGTTTTTCATTACATTGTAATTCATTTATCCCATCTTTTTTACTAAAAGAAAATATTCTGAAAAATGCATGTAAATCAATATCTTGAGAATCAAAATATTTTGCTAATTCAACAACTGTCATAATTGCCTGTTTTGAATCATTAAATAATTGGTAACAAGATTTTACATCTTGGTTTATCGTATCATCATAATAATCTTCAAAATTCATTTTAGATTCAACTTCTTCTAATTCTTCTAAAGAATGATAACCCCTATATGTTCCATCGTTACTTTTTGAATGTACTAAATTATTTCTTTTCTTGTTTAATCCTTTTAACATTGAAGCACATTTTTCGCTTTGATCAGAATCATCTTTAAAAATAAATTGCACAATCAAATTGAATTTTGCCATTACCTTTAACATATCAAAATTGTTATAATAATTATCATCTAATATGCACGATGCAATATAATCGTTTAAAAATGCTTCAACACACATTATAGAAAAAACAATAATTTCAACATAATTTAATTCTATTTTATTTTTGATATCTGAAAACTCATCGTATGAATTTGTTTTTTTATCTAATTTCTTTAGTTCCTCAAGATAATCATATGAATCAGATAAATGTTCTAATAAAATGTGTCCATATACGCCACACATTACATTTTCTCTACAAAAACTTTTTCTATAGTTATTATTCATATTAGAGTACCTTCCTTACGGTGTCGGGGCTGTAAGTGGCAAAAATCTGTTCAAAGTTCGTTGCGACACTATCGTTTGCCATAGAGCTGTCACGCATAACAAAATAATATGGCTTCTGTTTTGCAATTTCTGTAATTACTTCTTCAGTTACATTGTCATCAAAACAAGCAATCAAATAATTATCCTCAACATTGAATACTTTCTTGCCGGCAATGGTAGTTTCCTCGATTTTGCTGGAGAGCAGCACGCCTAAATCCAGCATTACTTGGAACAGCAAATCCTCCGGCGTTCTGTCCTCTTTAATGTTATCTTCAAGGCGAGAGAAAAGCGACTGCTCATACTCGGCAGGGTTGTAGTAGACCTCTTTCATATTGGAAGTGTCACACTTAAGAACACGGAAACCGATATCAAGGTTTTGCGTTGCCAAAGGACTATCCTCTTTAATTTTCTTTCCTGCCCTGCGGATGCGCTCCTTGCCGATTTCACAGATGTTCTTGTATCCTGCTTTGTAGGCTTCGCTCTTCTCATCGGTTACTTCGGGAAGCTGAACCATAATAAACTTGCGGTGTCCGCCATCTTCGGCATTTAACTTCATTACTGCGTGAGCAGTTGTGGCAGAGCCGGAGAAGAAATCCAAAACATAATAATCTTTTTCAACTATCAAATGCAGTATATATTTCAATAATTCAGTTGGTTTTGGGAAATCAAACGGAATACCAAGTGAAACCAATTCCTTGGCAGCGTGACGATTCTCAAACTTGAGGATTAGATCCGACGGTAACTGACCTTCCTCCAAGCGAGAGCTAAGCCAAATCTTCGTGTAAATATTCCAAGATGCCTTTCCCTTTGTATCGTAGTTTATCAGCGGAGAGTTATTGGATTTAATGAAAACAATATCATCATTTTCTAATCCTTTTTTGAAGGTTGTTTCATTCCATCGCCAAGGAAGCCCTTTAGGTGTAATTACTCTTTCTCCATCGGGGCAAACAATAGGGTACGAAGAACCGCCGTGTTTAAGCGATGCTTGGAACAACCCCATCGTTCTGTATCGTTCTCCCTTTCGACTTCCGCTTTCTTGCACTTTGTTATATACATTATCTATGAGGTCTTGGCTCATGTCATCTTTCAAGGCTGATGTTGCTTCCACATTTTTCGAATAAACAACAATATAATCAGTGTTTTGCGTGAAAAATTTTCCTTGGTTATTGCCCGTCTTCATTTGTCGACTGACAATACCGGCTCTATTTGAAGCTCCAAAAATCTCGTCACTCATTGTAATAACATTGTTCAGTTCCGCTTGACCTATACTAATGAATATTAGACCATTATCGGCAAGAATATCTTTTGCAATTCGCAGTCTCGGATAAATCATATTTAGCCAATCGGTATGGAAACGACCGTTGCTCTCGGTATTCTGCACCATACGGTTACCTTCCTCATCAAACTGTCCGCTATTTTCAAGATATTCTTCTGTACTTTGAGCAAAATCATCCTCATACACAAAGTCATTGCCCGTGTTATACGGAGGGTCTATGTAAATCATCTTGATTTTGCCAAGATAGGTTTCTTGCAATAGCTTCAATACTTCAAGGTTGTCGCCCTCAATATAAAGATTTTCTGTATTATCAAAATCAACGCTTTCTTCTCTGCAAGGGCGGAGGGTTTTATTTATCGGTGCATTGGCAAGAAGAACAGACTTCTTCTTGTCCGGCCAAGTGAACTGATAGCGTTCCTCATTGCCGTCAACAACCTTACATGAAATTTCCTGCATAAGTATGTCCTTATCAATAGCACGAACCACTTCGCCGTTCTCGTCAATCGTTTCCGTAACAGCATTAGGAAACATCTCCGCTAACTTCTTAAAATTCTCATCAGCCTTATTCGCCGTCTGCATCTTCAATTTATCCATTGTCTTGTTCCTCCATATCGAAATGTGAGATTCTTTTATATTTATCGTGAGAATATCTTAACAAATCATAAAAATCGTCGCTTAGCTTATAAAGCGTAGTATTAGAATAACCTGCGTCATATTCCATTGTATCAGGAATATAAATTTGTCGTCCATCTAACTCCATTGTATTACTAATTTGTGCTATAGTTGTTTTTTCAGTCGAAACAACAATTTCTTTGTTACTCAGCAATCCCCAACCTTGTTCTTCACATATTAGTTCAATCGGTTGATTTTCATTTTTAAGAAACACTCTCAAATAATTCTTGTCCTGTGGAGATAGGGAGTCAACATATTTCCAAAGATTCTCTAAAGTATCTTTTTCTTTGGTTTGTTCATTTTGTTTATTCTCTTGATATTCTGCCCTTCGCTTAGCTTTTTGTGCAATCATACCCTTGAATACTTTAACTATGCATTTTCCAAATTGAATCAGCAGGAAGAATAAACAAAAAATCAAAACACCATAAAAAAACTTTCCTACACTATTAGAAATTTCTAATGCTTCGGGTAAAAAAGCAACACATAATATAGAAACAGCCAAAGATGCAGTAGATGGGATCAAGTGCTTATCAGCAAATATCTTCAATAAATCAGCAATTTTTTCCATTTAATTCCTCCACTCTCTTTGTCAACGTCTTGATCATCTGCACCTGCTCAAACTTCTTTTTTGGCTGTTTCTCTGCTCTCGCCTGCTTTTCAAGTTTTGCAATTTCTCTTTCAAGTTTAGCCTGTTTTTCGTGAAGTGCAATATTTTCGTCGAGGGTCAATTCCTCGTTCCAAACTCCACACTCCAAACTTCTTATCAAGTTTTCCCACACTTTATCAAGATTTAAGCCTTTAAGTTCAATCTTTTGTTCCGTTGTAGGCTTCCACTCCGTCTGCATTAACTTGGTGTGATAAATTGCAAGCTTACTTTCATTACCACATTCAAGCACAAACAAAATGTTTTGCGGTATCAGCTTCGACAGCGTTGCAATGGTCTTTTCTTCAAACTCTTTTCTTTTTAAGGTTACGAGCAAAACAAAAAAACTTTTCACTTCATCGCCGGCAGGAATATTGACCTTATTCGGCGTTATTTCATTGACGATAGTTATTCTTGAAATATCTGCGTCAATCTTCTCTTTTGCTGCTGTATTCATTTGAAATTTTGCATAAACTGTTTTTTTCGGAAGCTGTTTGCTCATTTCCGTACTTTTCGGTAAACCAAGCATAAGGCACCTCCACTATAGGCATTGTTGAACAAATTGAATAATTGCAGTTGTTGCAGCTAAAAACTCTGTTGTTCCTGCGATACCTTTGAGTGTTTTCAACGCCATCTTTATAATACTTTTCTTAGGCTTTTCTTCTGATATTGTTTCGATGACTTCAATGCATTCTTCAACTGATTGCTTATCATCATTGTTCAAATTTGAACTTGCATTTGTCAAATCACTAATTAATTTATTTAATTGTTCAACATCACAAATATTTGTATTGGTTACTATTGAATTTCCATCCGAATCGACATTGACTTGTGCATTTGTTAAGTTACTATTTTTTATACTCACATTAACTACTGTATTATCATCTAAGCCCATCTGCATACTTATTCTTGTTAAGTAGTTCTCAATATGGTTAATTAGAATTCTAATGAACTCATCGCCAAATCCGTTTACTTTATCTTGAAATTTATTAGAACTTGAATAGCCGAAAAACACAAAGGAATTTCCCCCATAATTATTCTCAGCTAAGTATTTTGTAACTGCATATATATTTGCAACTTCTTTTTCTTCGGTTGAGCCTAGAGAAAAAATGCTATTTCCATAACTTGAATCGACCGCTTCTACTTCTTCTTGTGCGTTATATTCAGGTTCTCCACAAGATTTAACATAGTTACTAATAAGTTCGTGATTATCAATAAATCTAATGAATTTAGATAACTCACTTGGATAAATTTCAAATCCAGCTCGAAGAACTCTATTTGATGCTGTCAAAAACTCCTTTATCAATATTTTTAATTCAATTTTACTTACTTCCATTTTGTATTCCTCCACAATAAGGACAATAGCATCCACAATATTTTAATAGGTGTCTTATTTTTCCTTGTCGTTTGCAACATTTAAAATCAACGATTTCCATTGAATCAATTGTTGATCTTATTGGTATCTCATCCTCTAACTTAGGTTTATTAGTTTTGATATTAATTAGTGAACTTTTATTTTGCCGTTCTAAAGACTTCAAATCTTTATAAAAGTTGCCAAGAAGTTTGTTTATAGCTTTTGCTTTAGCTAATTCTATAACATCTTCAGTAATATAATTTTCGCTGATCAATCCACAAAGAGGACAATGAATATCCATTACTTCGTCGCTTTCTATATCAGATGGTGGAAGTTTAAAATATTCTCCACATTTGGGACAACACAAAAGAACAAATCCGTCATCATCCGTCGGGATTGAAATTTCTAAAGTAAAATCATCCATTATTTACTCCTATCTAATTACTAAAAAGCAAATAAGTTCAAAATCGTCTAAGCCTTTAATTTCATTAGACAAAAAGCTAACTTGACTGCCTCCTAAGAAGCTGTCTATATCGCTTTCGTCTTTGACTTCTATTATGGATGCAATCGCTTCTCCGAGCAATTCAGAGAATTTTGACATATCCTTACCGTCACGAGTTTCTTTGTTGAACTGTTTATAAACCTCTGGTATAGGTTCCGTTTTGCCCTTACAAAGAAAACGCATTTTATCAAGCATATCTTTCGGAGATAAATGGTCGCAAATAACCTTTCCGTCGTTGCTAATATATACCATATAGAAAGGATGAAGACGGTTTTGATTATCAATATTCACGCTATCGGAGCGATTTTTCAAAACAAATATCACACCGGCAGGTGCATCCTCATTTGCCGGAACAACTGCATTAAGTCCAAACGGAGCTTTTTCAATATCAGGGTGGTTCTTTATGTATTCAAGCAAATCAAGCCTAAATTCATTAAGACCTAAATCCATTATTGAAATACCCGTTGTCATATCTTCAATATCAACAACTTCTTCTTGCAATTTTTCAAGTTGTGCTTTTCTGTATTCAAGATCTGTTTTTTCTTCATCGCTTAAAGGATTATCGTCACCTGTACCGGTTGAAGTAATATTTACTATTTTCATACGGGTTTCAACTTTAGCTTTCAGATTGATGTAATCATCAAGGGTTACATCAGGCCAGAAATTTACAAGCTGGATATACTTATTTTTACTTCCGATACGGTCAATACGACCAAAACGCTGAATAATACGAACCGGATTCCAATGTATATCGTAGTTAATCAGATAATCGCAATCCTGCAAGTTTTGACCTTCTGAAATACAGTCTGTTGCAATCAGAACATCTATATCTTCCTTAGGAACATTCTCAAATAAATCTCTACCCTTTGAAATCGGAGAAAAACAAGTAAGTACAGTATTTAAGTCTCCACGAAGCTTAGGGCAAGTGGTACGACCGTCTACTGAGCCTGATACCATTGCAGTATTAAGACCATATTTTGATTTGACATACTCGCTTACATTGTCATATAAATATCCTGCTGTATCCGCAAACGCAGTAAAAATAATTATCTTTTTATTGTCTTCGTTAATCGGGTTGGATATTTTTTTATCTATAATTTTGTAAAGTTCTTGCAACTTTGAATCGTGTTCCGGAGTAATGTCACCAACCATAACAGTTAAGAGTTCAAGAACTTCTGCATCTTTTACAAGGCTATCTCTCCAAGATACATAGTCCATATCGGCAAGGTCGATTTTTATCTTTCTGCCAAAAGAGAACAGGTCATCTGTATTTTGATCCTCATCATCAAACTCATCCATATTAGATATATCTGTTAATTCAATTTCGTGTGCAGACTGCTTATTAAACCGGTCAATAGTATCAATCGTACTTTCAATCAAATCTTTTATTCTCTTTAGCGTAAGATTGAAAGAATAGACGGAGCTTTCCATACGCTTCATCAAATTGATGGCTGTCAAGCGACGGATACCTTGCTCACGGTTTGCCTGAGTAAAACCAACATTGACCTTGTTATCCCCGTATAATTCTGCATACTTGTCCATTTTACTCGGAAGTATATAGTGCGTCGGAGTGTATATAGTCAATGTCAAAAGCATAAGCTGCTCGAAAATCTCATTATAATTTATTGCAGTTTTCAAGTCAGTCAAATGCGGTCTCGGCGATAAAGGTTTTAATCTTATTGGAAAAGTTCCTATATCAGTTGTGTCATAATATTTTTGAATATGTTTTCTTGAACGAGCTATTGTTACGCTGTCCAAGACTTCAAAGAAATCAAAGTCCAGCATTTTAAGTAGGTTTTCAGTTGTGCGGTCGCACGGCTCCCACTTACTCCAAGTATTAAAAGCTCTCTGGGCGTTCCTGAATATTTCATCAATGGTGCGATTAGTATTGAGCTTTTCGTCTATGTAATCTGTGTGTCCTTCATAAGCAAGGGCAAGTTGATTTTTCAAGTCATTAAAGCGATTGTTTACTGGCGTAGCCGAAAGCATAAGAACTTTGGTTTTTATGCCTGCTCGAATAACTTTTTTCATCAAGGTAACATAGCGATTATCCTTTGTTTCTTCATCCGGATTTTCGACTATCTTACCACCGTTTCTAAAGTTATGTGATTCATCAATAACTACAAGACCGTAGTTACCCCAATTTATTCTGTCAAGGTCAAGACCGTTTGACTGTCCATGTGTTCGGTTAAGGTCTGTATGATAAAGCACATCATAACCGAGGCGGTCAGACGCAATAGGGTTGTTAATGTAATTATCTTTATATGTGTTCCAGTTGTTGGCTAATTTTTTAGGGCACAGCACGAGAACAGACTTGTTTTTGCTTTCATAATATTTTATAACAGCAAGTGCTGTGAATGTTTTACCGAGACCAACACTGTCAGCAAGAATGCAACCGTTATATTTTTCAAGTTTATTGATAATGGCAAGAGCAGCATCTTTTTGAAAATTGTAAAGCATACTCCAAATCTTGCTGTCTTTAAAGCCAATTGCTTCATTAGGAAGTTCATCTTCAGAAATATCTTCTAAAAATTCATTGAAGATATTATAGAGTGTAACAAAATAAATAAAATCCGGAGAATTTTCATTGTAAGCAGCTGTAATGCTATCGATAACTTCATCGGTAACATCCTGTAGCTTACTCTTGTCATTCCAAAGTTGATCAAATAGTGACAAATAAGCCGAGCTCATAGGTGCTTCTGTTTTTTGAATATAATTATAGGCATTATTACCTCTCTCACAACCTAATCCAACCGTTGAGAATTCAGTGATAGGCATATAATTCTTGTCATCAACATTCATAAAGCCCATCATATCTTCATTGCTCTTGTTAGATTTGAATACAGCTTTTTTCTTAATCCACTCTGCACACTCTCTCGCAATCGCTTTTTGAGTAAGTTCATTTCTTAATTTAATTTCAAATTCTGTACCATACAGATTGCGTTCACGATTAAGTCGTGGAATATAAAACTCTCTCTTTTCCTTTTTCGCTTTTTCTGTTACGAAAGTCGGAGCTGTAAAAATGAAACGCAATTCATCAATAGAGGTGAGTTGCTTTTTAAGTTCTTGAAAGGCATAGATAGAAAAGCAAGCTGCAGCGATAGACAGTTTGCTTCCTTCATGAATCTCAACGGATAAATCATCTTTCAAAGTTTCGGTAACATTGTTGTTTAATTTCATAATATGATTCTCCTACAGCATTAAAGATAAGTCAATATAAAAATTTGCAACGTACAAAAATCAGTACAGTAAAACAGATAACACATTGAGTCATAATAATTCATATTATTATATCATATTTGATAACAATATTCAATAAAATCCAAATTGTGAACAAATTCTTACTTTATACGGTGAGGATTTTTGTTTTTTTAAAATAATTTGTAAATTTTCTTTCAAAACACATCAACAAAACTTGAATTTTTCTCTGTATTATAGAGGGGTATTTTTTCTTCTTTGGTGAAAACAAATGTAAACAAGGTGTAAAGAATTTTGAAAAACACCCGAACAAAATTGAAATTTTTCTCTGTATAGTAGAGGGACATTTTTATGGCTGAATTTTTTGTTTTCAAATTTCGTTTCATTTTTTTCTTTAAAAAAAGTATCTCTCGAATAATACGAAAGGAGGCAGGGCAATGAAAGAAAGCTATAAAAGTTTTGATGAGCTACCGATGATGTTATCGGTGTCGCAGGTTGCAAAGGTGCTTGGAATTTCTCGCACAAGGTCGTACGAGCTTGTCA
>URPS01000056.1 GCA_900549855.1 uncultured bacterium
AACCGTTTGAAATCTACGGACAATCAATTAGCGATTTTACTTCCAACGAAACAATCGCCAATAATCCAAAATTCAATTCTGACTTTTTAGCAAGTTATACAAAGCACACAGGCACGGTAGAAGATGCTATCAGAAAAGCGAAAGAGAACGTAAGATTGTAAAATTCATTCGTGTTACAATAAACCAATGAGCAACTTTTTAGAACAATTAAAACTATCACGAAAAGATGGAAAAGTTGTAGATGTAGTTTTCTACAATAATGTTGGAATTGAAAATGTTGAAATTTTGGATATCAAGCAACTCAAGTTTGAAGGTATGAAAACCAAAGATATTAAAAAAGCTTTGATACGAGATGTTGTATTTAAGAGTGATGAAAAATTGTATCTTCAAAATAAGATATCCAATATTACAGCATTGTTACCAAGGAAGCATTTAACTAAAATTATATCAACAGTTTTTAGGCGAGATATTGAGAGTAGATATTCATACTTAAAAAAAGAAATAATTTCTAACGTAGATACAATTTTCTACAATGCAATCCCAATATTAAAACACCCAGAATTAAAATCTGAAATTTTGTATGATTATCAATACATTCATCGTTTTGCATTACCTTTAAAAATAGGCGGAATACTATTTCTGGTAATGATTACAGTTAAAGAACGTATTGACCATGATGACATCACCATTGATGAATTCGCAATTTATGACTTATATTCAGAGGCTCAAAAACGTAAAAATCCACTTGGTAGTTCCTCCACAGCTTCTGTAGGAAATAACCCTATGACCACCTGTAGCCATTACCAAATGGATACTTACAGTATAAACGATTTAAGAGCCTTTGTCAATCGTAGTATAACTAATTTTGAGTAATCGTAAAATTGCTGTCAGGCAATGTTATAATATTACAACTTTTAATATATGCGATTGCTTCTTGAACTCACCTTATGTTGGTTCGTAGTTCGTAGGTCGTGTTGGACAATTGTCATCCAACACGACAAATATACTGTAAACTTTTGTAACAAACAATTTTACATTCCCCTCAAAAAAGTCAATTTTTTCTAAAAAAAATACTTTATATAAGTAAGGTTAGGTAAAAATAGGTTAGGTAGGTTATGATTAATAATATTGCATCTATGGACATGCGTCCACAGATAGCGGTAGCTAAACCAACGGCTTCAGTGTCAAGTTTTAGCATGCCGCCAATTCTGGGGTTTAAAACGCCAATTTTAAATCAGAAGGCATTAATTAAGGTTAAAAAAATAAAAAGAGGAGATAATATAATTATCCCCGGATGTATAGATTCAGACTATGTAGATATAGTGGAAGAAGAGGTTCCAATACAGTATAGTGGTGGAGGAGGTACGAACTTTTTTGAAAGTTCGGGCTTTGCAGCACCACCAATAAAAAGACGAATACAGTATCTTAAAAACTGTTATATAATAGACTATATTCAATCGCCAAAAGCTCGTTGCGGGCTAGGAAGTGAGGCGGTCAAGAACCTTGCGGAGAAAGCAATGTTTGATCCGAAAGCAGAAGGGAGGATTGTGACCTTTTCGGCACCTATGACCAAAGAGTCATCGCCCGCACTCTTCTTCTATAAGCTGGGGTTTAGGTTTACGAGTCCGGAAGCGAACGAATATATGGAGGAATGTCTGATTAAAAAAATACCCGATATTCCGGCTCAGGTAGGAATGATGTATTTACCTAAGAGCCGGTTGCATAAACTGTTACGATACGGAGAACTTTTCTAATGACTGATGTTAATAACAACATATTAGAAGGACGCTATTCTTGTGATACAAAAATTAAACGTCCGGCAATGACAGTAGCTGACGCACCGGCAGCGTTACCTAAGCATGCTCTTTTTTCTGAAAAAGAAGCTAATCGAAGGATGAAAGCTTTAAACGCTGATATTTATGAAGGTACAAAAAAGGAGAAAAGCAAAAATGAGTTTAATAAGTCACTATATTTTAAGATTTTTGGCTGTGTTGGTATCGCAGCCGCAGGTATCGCCGGTATTAGTAAAATACGAGGATGGATAAACGGAAAGTAGAGGGTTAGAGGCATTGATGATTAGACGCTTAGCAAAATTTAAAATAGCTACGCATCCAAGCTTCTACGCATCTTCGCATCCATTAATATAATCTTAATAAGTTGTTTTTAAATTTTATGATAAAATATATTTGTTAGTTTAGTTTTAAGGAGTTTTATTAGAATATAAGCGCTGGTTTTGTAGATAAATTTTGGCTTAAACTTCTTCTTAACTTCTAAACTACTAAACTTTTCAATTAAATAAAGAGCGAGGTTATTATGTGCGGAATTGTTGGATATATTGGAAATAAAAAAGCCATTGATGTATTGTTGGAAGGATTAACCAATCTGGAATACAGAGGGTATGATTCAGCGGGTGTTGCAGTTAATGTTGATGGCAAAGTTGAATTGTATAAGGCAGAAGGTAAACTTCAAAATCTTAAAAATATTGTAGAAAAAAATTATACAGAAATTTCAAAATCAACAATCGGTATTGGTCATATTCGTTGGGCTACTCACGGTGCGCCAACAGTTATTAATGCCCATCCGCATACTTGTAATTGTGGTAAAGTTGCAGTTGTTCACAATGGTATTATAGAAAACTTTAAAGAATTAAGAGCAAAACTTGAAAAACAAGGATGTACATTCCGTTCTCAAACTGATACAGAAACTGTTGCTCACCTAGTTGCAACAAAATATGCTCAAACAAAAGATTTAACAGAAGCAGTAAGACTTGCTACAAAAGAAATTGAAGGTGCTTATGCTCTTTGCGTAATACACCAAGACGTTAAAGATACTATTGTTGCAACAAGAAGAAACGCTCCTTTGCTGGTAGGTATTGGTGAAGGTGAGTATTACATCGCTTCTGACGTTCCTGCGATAATTCAATATACAAAAAAAGCAATGTATATTGATGATAATCAGATTGTGACACTAACTCCAAATTCTATGAATTTGATTGACATAGATAACAACCCAATTCAAGGTAAAGTAGAAATGCTTCCTTGGGAACCGGTTGCTTTGAGCAAAATGGGCTATAAACACTTTATGCTTAAAGAAATTCACGAACAACCTGATGTAGTTAGAAACGTATTATCAGGTAAACTTCATGCAATGGACGAACCTATTCATTTGAAAGAAGTTACATTAGATAAAGAAACATTGAAGAATTTAAATAGAATTCAAATTGTAGCTTGCGGAACATCTCTTCATGCCGCAATGATTGGTAAATACATTATAGAAGATTTTTGCGGAATTGCAGTTGATGTAGAACCATCCAGCGAATATATTTACAGAAAAACTATTACAGATAAAAATACTCTTGTAATCGGTGTTTCTCAATCAGGTGAAACAGCTGATACTATTACTGCTGTAAGACAAGCGAAAGCAAAAGGTTCACACATATTAATTGTGACAAACAGACCTGATTCAACAATGGCAAGAGAAGCAGATAGTCTTGTTCCTGTTTATGCAGGCATTGAAGTTTCTGTAGCTGCTACAAAATCTTATATGGCGCAGTTGATTTCTTTCTATCTTCTTGCAATTTATATGGCAGAAGTTAAAGGAACAATGCAAGAAAAAGATTTGGCTGATTTGAAACACGAGCTTATTGTTCTGCCTCAAAAAATTGAAAAAGTTCTTTCTCATAAGGAAGATATTCAAAAATGTGCAAGAGCATTTTCTAACTCAAAAGATTTCATTTTTATTGCAAGAGGTATAAATTATCCGACTGCTTTAGAAGGTGCTTTAAAACTAAAGGAAATCAGTTATATTAATGCAACAGGCTATACTGCAGGTGAACTTAAACATGGACCGATTGCAATGTTGGATGAAACTATGCCGGTACTTTCGATTTTAATGAAAGGAAAAGTATATGATAAGATTTTATCAAATTCAGAAGAAGCAAGAGCAAGAAATGCCAGAATGATTGCTTTAACTGATTCAAATGATGACAAATTAAGTGAATTGTTTGGTTATATAATTAGAATTCCTGAAATTTCAGAAATTCTTTCGCCGGCTCTTGCTATTGTTCCTTTGCAGTTGTTGGCATATTATATAGCAGAATTCTTAGGTAAAGATGTTGACCAACCTAGGAACTTAGCAAAATCTGTTACAGTAGAATAGTAGAAATTATGCGAGTTGAATCACAAATAGTAAAAATCCCAAAATTAAATAACTTATCAGTAGAAAATATTGAATTCGAGTTAACAAAACTAAACATAACGCCCTTAAGATGGGCAATTGTGCATGTTGATGATAAAATATTTACGATAAGTGTTGCTAATTTAATGGAATAGGAAGGAAATTATGAACTCTACTCAATTAAAATGTGATATAAAAGATATTAATTTGGCTGAACAAGGCAAGAATAACATAGAATGGGCAATGAAAGACATGCCTGTTTTGAGAAAGATTAGAGAAAGATTTCTAAGAGAGAAACCATTTGTAGGACTTAAACTTTCTGCTTGCGTACATTTGACAAAAGAAACAGCAGCATTAGTTATTACGATGATGGAAGGTGGTGCAGAGCCTTTATTAATTGCTTCAAGTCCATTGTCAACGCAAGATGATGTTGCAGCTGCACTTGTTAAATATTGGAGAATTCCCGTTCTTGGTTATGCCGGAGAACCAAAAGAAGTTTATAGAGCACACTTGCAAGATGCGTTGGATTTCAATCCGGATATGATTATTGATGATGGTGGAGATTTAGTTGCCACTTTGCATGCAACAAGACCGGAATTAGCAAAAAAACTTATTGGTGCAACAGAAGAAACAACTACAGGGATTATTCGTTTAGAAGCTTTGGAAAAACAAGGTGAACTTTTGTTCCCAACATTAGGTGTTAATACAAGTTTAACCAAACATTTGTATGATAACAGATATGGTACCGGACAAAGTGCTATGGATGGCATTATGCGTGCTACAAATGTACTTATTGCAGGCAAGACTGTTGTTGTATCAGGTTATGGTTGGTGTGGAAGAGGCTGCGCATTAAGAGCAAAAGCATTAGGTGCAAATGTTATTGTATGCGAAGTTAATCCGCTTAAGGCTTTAGAAGCTGCAATGGAAGGTTATAGAGTTATGCCGATTGCGGAAGCTGCAAAAGAAGGCGATATTTTCTTGACTGTAACAGGAGATAAGCATGTTGTAGATATTCATCACATTATGGAGATGAAAGACGGTGCGATGGTATGTAATGCCGGTCATTTTGATTCAGAAGTTAATGTTCCGGAATTGAAGAAGTTGGCGGTCGAAATAAATAGAATTCGTCCTTATTTAGATGAATATAAACTTGAAAACGGAAAATCAATTTATGTACTTGCTGAAGGTGGACTTGTAAATCTTGTTGCAGCAGAAGGTCACCCTGCATCAGTAATGGATATGAGTTTTGCTAATCAGGCATTGGGAATAGAATTTTTGGTTAAAAATAGGGGTAGATTAGAAAATAAACTATATACCTTGCCGGAACATGTTGATATGGAAATTGCTAAATTAAAACTTGATTCAATGGGAATTTCTATTGATACATTAACAGCAGAACAAGAAAACTATTTGAATAGCTGGAAATTCTAGCAAAATTATAAAAGTTTAAAAATTTATGCGCACAGTGAATACACTTAGTGTGATTTTGTTGCGTGTCAATAAATAGCTAATCTTTTTCGCATCTAAGCTCTATATTTCTTATGTTCTCAGGAATGAACTATATTGTTGTTGCATATTTGCAATTAATATATCCATAGATGAAAATTTAGATTCAAGTTGAGCACGATATCTTTCAAGTGCAGTCTTTTGTTTTTCGATTTTGTTATCCAATTTGTTAATTTGTTTTTGATAAGACTTGTCAGCAGATTCAAAATAACCGCTTACAGATTTTAAAGAAGACTCTACAAGATTTTCTACTTTTGTGAAAATACCTGTATTGTTTGCACTGCCAATAAGCAAATCTTTTACCGCATTTTGATCGGATTTGAACGCTTCAAAGAATTTGTCTTTGTCGAAAGTAAGCGTAGTAAGTCCGGATGTTGAAATATTATTACCACTTGCGGCTTCAACTTTAATACCGATTGCATCTAAGTTTCTGAAAATTGTTGTTCCGGCATCAGAACTTGTCATTAAGCTTCTTAATTGGTTTCTAATAAGTTTTAATGTAGATTGGTCTTTTAATTTTCCCTCTTTTGTAATTTCTTTGTCAACGTTATCCATCAATTCGTTGTATGAATCTACAATATCAGAAACAGCGTTTGCAAGTGTTTCTTTATCTCTTTCAACAGTAAGAGTTATTGCAGAACCATCTGTTAAACCTTTTAGATTAATTGTCAAACCTTTGATTCTGGATACATCACTGGTTATATTGTTAGATGTTGATGTGTAGTATGTTCCATTGATTGAGAATTTTGCATTATTACCGACTTCTTGCGAAGCTGTATTCATTCTTGTAACGTTCAAACTTCCGTCTGCTGCCCATTCAGAATTTGTAAATCCCATAATGTCGGTAAAGTTACTTGTTCCTGCCTCAATGTTTATTAATGCTGAACCTGTAGTTCTGGATTTAATTACAAAATTACCTTCAATGCTGTCCCAATATGCGGTTGCATTGGCTTCATCATTAGAATTAATTTGAGAAATTATATCGGAAATGGTTGTCTTGTCATCAATCGTAAACGTCGCATTACCAACTGTAAATGTACCTTTTGTAACGTCGCCTTTTCTGAATAATCCGGAATTTGTAATTACGGAAGAATTATTTACGCAGAATAATTCACGTGCACTCTTAACAGCACCATTGCCGTCAGAAGTTATACCGGTGATAGCTGCAAAATTAGAAGTGTCAGTAGTTGCTCCAACTTCAACTTTGTCACCGTCTTTTTTAGAGTAGAACTTGATATATCCGTCTTCAAAAGTTAAATCAACGTCTGCAAATTCAGTACTTACAAGAGAACGTAAATCACCAAATGTTTGGTTTTTATCAATTTTTATTGTAGCTTTTTGACCATTTAAGTATACAGAAAGTGTTCCGCTTGAAATGTTCATTAGTGACATTTTTGTGTTATAGTCTGCGTAATTTGCAACAGAGAATGTTTTTTCTTCAATCGTTGTGGTTGTTGCTTTAAGCGTGTCTGTGCTTGCAACGTAACCTCCAAGATCTTTGTGATAAACCAGTCCGACATTAGAAAGTAAGTTAGAATTTGTTCTGTCACTGTTGATTGTAAAGGTATTATAGCCGCTCTGAATCATCAATTGTCCGGTTGAAGATATAGAAGCTTCTAATCCCAGCGCTTTAAATTTTTCAATCAATGAGCCGAACGTTTCGTCCGCTTCAATTTTTATAGTAGCAGTTTCACCATTAACTGTTACAGACAAATCTCCTACGGATGTTAATGTATTACTTCCGTCTTTCTTGTTGAATTCGCTTAAAAGTGTGTCTTTTGTAGCTGCGGTAAAGTGCGTAACAGTTTCAGATGTTTGTTCAAGTCCTTTGTAGCGGAAACTTGAATACTTGTCGTTGTTGGCAAAGAGTTTTTCCACAACGTTAGAAGCGCCGGTTGTGCTGTTTGATTTAGCGATATATGTGTCGCCGGAACCTATTATCGTTAAGATTGAACTATCTCCGTCAGAAACGAGTGAGGTTTCTATGCCGAAAGATTTGAGGGTATCGAGGAATGAACCCATTGTTTCGCCTGTAGAAATGTAGGCAGTGTATTTAACACCATTTTTGAATATGTTATATTCGCCGGTTGTAACTCCGAGTTCTGAAAGCAATGTGTCACGAGTTACATCAGAATCAATTGTTGAAGTTTGTGTAACCTTAAGAGTGTCACTCTTGTAGGAACTTGTTTGAATCCAATTGTTCAAATCTATACCAAGAAGTTCCAGTGCATTAGAAGCCTGCTCTGTTCCTGTATATTTTTGTAATAAACTGTTGCCCGTATTTTTTATTAAAAGTTGACCTTTTTCATTAATTACGGATTCAAATCCATAGAGAGATAGTTCATCCATCAATGTTCCGACAGTGTCATCACTTGTAAGCTTGATGTTTGTTTGAACTCCGTCTTTCACTACGGTAATGTAACCATCTTGATACTTACCTTCATTTATGGCAGAAAGTTTCGTGTTTCTGTTAATTGATTTGACTTCATCGACCGGTATATCAAGCCCCTTAGAAGTGTAAATATTTACAAAATTCCATTCAGAGAACAACTTAGAAACGATGTTAGAATTATCTGAAGTTAAAGCGGATGTTGCTAAATAGGTATTGTTGTATGCTCCGATTGAAATTGAACCGTCTTCTGCAATGTCAGCAACAAGCCCATGTTTAGCTAATGTTGCCATCAAATCATTTACAGTCATATCTGCTGTAATTGATTCAGTGCTTCTGGAACCGCTATTGTAAACATAGAATGCGCCGGTTGTAATGCCAAGATTTTTACCGTCACTGTCTTGAAGGTCAGCAAGCTTAGTGCTACCGGAAACAACATTGTTAGATTTAGTTGTGTAGCTCAAGTTTTCGCTTGTAGAATCATATCTGGTAGACCAATTGCCGGCAATGTTTAATCGGTTCAGGATATTAGAAGCACCGTTTGTAATGCCGTCGGTTGTCATATAACTATCGTTTGTGCCATCGAAGTATAATTTGCCCTCAGTAGATAATCCCATAGTGATTCCGTATTGAGCAAGTTTTGCACTCAATGTTTGTAAGGTGTCGTTGTTGTCGATGTTTACAAGATATCTTGTGCCGTCTTGGTATACGTAAATATTACCGCTAGAAATGCCAAGATTGCTTCCGCTTGCGTCTGTAAGTTGATTTAATTTAGTGTCGAGCGAGCAAGTTATGTTATTTACCTTATAATCTCCAAGGTGCTTACTTTCTTGCTTAACATCACCGAGCGACCAGTTAGTTAAGCCAAATTTATCAAGAATGTTAGAGCCACCGGAAATGCTTGATAGGTAACTTTTTCCGACACCGCTCACGTAAAGTCTTCCGGCAGAATCTATGTCAGATTCAAAACCGTATGATGAAAGAAGTTTCATGAAATCTGCAACGGTCTTCACTTGCGTAGTGTTGATGTTAACTGTGTAATTAACACCCTGCTGTGTAATTAAAATGTTTCCGTTTGTTATGCCGAAAGATGATAATAAATCTGTTTTAGACATAGGTAAAGTTGTTTTTTCAACAAGGTTCGTTGATATGTTGAAAGTTTCCCCTTTGCCATAAACTTTTTTGTAAGTTCCCATTAATAATGTGCCGAGATTTCCGGAGATGGAGAAGTCGGTCAATGTGGAAGAATTTATACTAAATTTACCTAATGCATCTAATGAAGCGTTGATACCGTAACCGGCTAATGCGTCAATTACGTCGTAGATAGATTTAGTCCTGTCAAAAGTTAATGTAACGTTTTGATTTCCTGCATTAGAAGTTGTGCTTAAGATGATTGTGCCGTTTCCGGAACCGATTGTGTTGCCGAGAGAGTCAGCAAGATTTCCTAATTGTGTTGTTCCGCTGGCAGCAACAGTAACTGTGTGTGAAAGTATGTTGGATGTCCTGTTGACCGTAACCGTTTGAACGTTTTGTACAACGTTTGATAACTTTAATGCGGTTAGGATGTTAGAGCCACCGTCAGTCGCTTGCATGTAAACATTTCCGATACCTTCGATAGACACTTTGCCGTCATTGATATTTCCGACAAGCCCGTATCTGGAAATATCAGTGAAGAATTCTCCGAGCGTTTTTGTTGCGTCAATGCTGATAGTGACAAACTGACCGTTCGTTTGATGAATAACGAGTTTTCCGTTTCCGTTACTAAAATCGTTGATGTTAGAAAGTTTAGTGCTGCTAGTTAAAGCTGCGTTAGTAGAAACGTAACCCAAGTTGCCGGAAGTTCCTTGAGAACATATTGTTTTTGTAGAAGTCGAATAAGAATTTCCACTTCCAATATTCAATTTCAATGCAGTTTTCAAATTGTCGGACATAGAAGATATAAAGCCGTCAGCGGTACCTGCTAAAGTAAGCTTTCCGTCAGCAATAGAACCTGCAATACCAAGACCTGCAATTGTAGTTAATAAACTGTCTAATGTATCAGTTGTTTTAGCAGTAACGGTGTATAATGTTCCGTTGTTGTTAATAACCATAGTTCCGTTCGCACTCATTCCGAGTTGAGAGAACGTAGAAGTTGGGTTTATGCTTACGGTAGAACTGTAAACTTGCTTGTTAGAATTTGAGTTAACTCCGCTAACTTTGCTTGTAGTCGTTGTGCTGTAAGCACTTCCGGTCAAGCCGAACGCACCACCGGCGTTTGTGATGTAACCTTCCGGAGTTCCGACTAACTTTATGACACCATTTTCAATAGAACCGGAGATTCCGAAACCAGCGAGTTCTGTTAATACGTCCCCGATAGTTTTGCCGGCAGACGCAGTTACAGAGAAAGCTTGTCCATTGTATACACCACTGATTGTACCTGTTTTGTTGATTTTGGATAATAATGTATCACCGTCAGCTTTGTACGTAACACTCTTTGAAAGTTTGTTAGAAACGGTGTTAAAGCCGGAGGTTTTTGTTGATGTAGTGTACGTTTTTCCACTTCCGGTTTCGATTTTTAACGCAGTTTTGACGTTGTCGGATGTGCCGGCGATATAGCCGTTAGATGTGCCTGTCAAGGTTAATTTGCCGTCGTGTACGGAACCTGACACACTGAATCCTGCAAGCGTTGTCAGAATGTCATCGATTGTATCACTGCTCTTGATTGTTACTACGTGTTGAGTTCCGCCGGATACAACGGTGATGTAACCGGTTGCGCTGTCACTGAATCCAAGCATTTTGAATAAAGTTTCTGTAGTCATTTGCGTCAATGACTTGTATGACTGCTGGTCAGAAGTAGAGTTTGTCAAAATCGTGACAACAACACTTCCGCCACCGCCACCACCACCGGAACCGCCGGAACCTGGGGTATATGTACGGTATAATATCATGGAATTAGTATTAACCGGCAATCGAATAGACGCATAAGTATATTTTTGTTCATTGGTAGTAGTAGTTTTACCAGCTGTAAATTTAAGCATTGGAGTTTTACCGGTTTCATACGACCATCCTTTAGCCGTAGTAAAACCGTAAGAAGTCATTGTAGCTTGGTTTTGTAATTGCGAAGTAGTTAGTTTTGTGCAATTAGTTTTACCATCTGCAAGAGTTGAAGTGTTCGCACTGTTACCATATGTAGCACTAATTGTAACAGAATCACTACTGATGACATTTGATCCCCCAAAAGCTTGCCCAGACTTAGCAATACCACTCGCATAAGCTTGAGATATTTCAATCTTACCATTATTTAAATTACTAAGTCTGCCAACAAAAGCTGCACTGGAAGTGCTATCGCTGTTAGCACTGTCATTGACATCTCCGGTAGCATAGCAATTAGTTACTTTTATGGTACCAGAATTTATATATATATTTCCAATAAATCCACCGATATAATATTCTGTTTCAGCACTAATATTTCCTGTTGCATAGCAGTTTTGAATCGTTGCATTTCTTGTGTTTACATCCCCGATAAATCCTCCAATAAATGAACCATTATCGAGAATTTTAGTTCCTTTTGTAGTAACGTTTCCAGTTGCATAACAGTTTGAAATATTATTAGTACTAACTCCGGCAAATCCTCCAACATATGTAGAAGTAACATCAACAGTGGTTATATGATAGGAACTGGTGCTAAAATCATATGTTCTCTGTTCTCTTTTATATGTTCCATTCATATTAATGGTCATGGATGAAGCGGAAGTTGTAGCATTGTTGATTGAACCAGCAATGCCACCAATAATCGCTCCTGCGCCAGTGATGAGACCGGAAGAATAACAGTTATTAATAGAAGTAGCTCTTCCAGCTATACCACCGTTATATACTGTACCATCAAGAGTAATAGTACCATTATAAGAACATTGTGATATACTAGTATTTACCGAACCTACAATTCCCCCAATATAGCCTGCGGACGCATTATAGAGATCTTCTGAAACTGTAGAACGATTTTTCCCTATTACATTAATGCTAGCAGTACAGTTGCTAACTACAGAAGCATCTCCAACAATACCACCAACATAACTTTGACCTTTTACAGACCCAGCGAAATCTGCAACAATATTTGATACATTTTTTGCTTTACCAAAATAACCTCCAACATCGTATGTGCCAGAGGCGTTAACTGTACCTTTTACAGTAACTCCGGTAGCATTGCCTGTAATATTACCAGCGAAACCACCAATATTAGAATCTCCATCGACATGAATATTTCCTTGAACGAAACAATTGTTTATTGTAGATGAAGAATAACCTATTAGACCGCCAACACCATAGTCACTCGCACTTGATTGGGCCTTAGCATATATATCAATGTTTCCGGAAGTATAGCAGTTGGAAATTGTATTTGTAGTGTGACCTACTAGTCCACCAGCAGATGCGTAACCTGCGGATTTAACTGTTATGTTTCCTTTAACAAAACAATTTGTTATTGTACCTTCTGCATTACCAGCAATGACACCAGCATGACCATTACTAGAGTATACATAGGCATTTTCAACACCTAAATCAATAATTCTGGCAGTGTTTCCAATATTTCCAAACAGACCGACTGTGCCATCAGCACTTATTGATAAATTTTTGATAACATGACCATTACCGTAGAATACACCCTGAAATTTCTGGTCATACCTGCCAATTGGAGCGTATCCGGGTGTATTTGCCCAATCTATATCATTTGTTAATATGAAAGTTGCGCCGGTTGTACTTTGTCCGCTATTAACAAGTGTAGCAAGTTTAATTAGGTCACTAGCAGAACTAATAGAGTACGTACTACCAACAACAAGAGATGTTATAGAACTTATAGCAATCGCATTGCTGGCGGTTGTACTAGTAATCACACTCAAGAATGATGTTGCTACTGATTTGGTGGTTGTAGAGATTTTCATTTGTGATAATACACCACCTGCTATAGCATCTTCGGCATATATACCTTTATCATTATCTAAATATAAAACGCCGTCTTTCATATATGAATTTATGCCATTATCATTGAAAAATTTGAGCAATTCACTGATTCTGGAATATTGATTGAATGATAATGATTTTATTACACTACCATCAGACGATTTTATATTAATAGTTAAATATTTTTCTGGGAATGATATAACATTACCTAATATGTCATCTACAACTGCTACACCTCCGTCATCATTGCCACCGGCGATACCGTTGTCAATGATTTCTTGAAGATTTTTTGAATTAGTATTAACCGGCAATCGAATAGACGCATAAGTATATTTTTGTTCATTGG
>URPS01000057.1 GCA_900549855.1 uncultured bacterium
CTACTTTTCTTTCAGCTTCTTTGATCTCAAATCCCTATGGAATGTAATCGCAAATCGGTGTGCTTCGTCACGAATTCTTTGGATAAGATAAAGGGCATTAGAATCTCGTGGTAAAAGTATTGAGCCTGATTGATGAGGAAGAAAAACCTCTTCTTCTCTTTTAGCGAGCGACACAAAATCAATGCCGTCTTTACCAACTTTTACTCCCATATCTTCAACAATTTGCATTACACTCGATAGTTGACCTTTGCCACCGTCAATAATAATCAAATCCGGCTTTTCCCATTTAGACTCACCAAGACGGCTTAATCTACGTGATAAAACTTCTTTCATTGATAAAAAGTCATCCGGTTTGCCTTCAGTTGAGCGGACTTTAAATTTTCTATAAGCGGTTTTCTTAGGTAATCCGTTTTGGAACACAACCATAGAGGCAACTGTATTTGTACCTTGAATATGTGAAATATCGTAGCATTCAATTCTGTTTGGAAAGTTTGTTAAATGGAGCTTTTCTGCTAAATACGAGCCAACTTCATTAAAATCATCTCGAATTTGTGCCATTTTCTTTAATCGGGCATTTTCTAACAGGTTTGTTGCATTTTTTACTGCAAGTTCATAAATTTCTTTGTATTTGCTTTTTGCATAATTAATAGTAACTTTTTTACCGGAAATAATTTTTAACCAGTCCTCATAAAGTGATTTTTGACCGATTTCTTCTAAGTCTTTTGATATAATTCTATCAGGGAATTCAAGCTTAAGTCCTGTATAATAATCACGGAAGAATGTTTCAAAGTACTCGATTTTATCAATATTATCAACAAAATATGTGAAATCTTTTTTATCAATCAAGCGCCCTTCTCTAATCATCATAATTACAATTGCAAGAATTCCGTCCTCATAAAGAACTGCAATAATATCTTCATTAAGTTTAGTGTTTTCATAAACAACTTTTTGCCTCTCAAGCGTTTTTTGCAAATCAAGATAACTGTCACGCATTTTTGCAGCTTTTTCAAACTGTTCTGTTTCTGCATATTTTTGCATTTGTTCTTGAATTTGTTTCAAAAGCTCTGTTTGCTTACCGCTCAAAAATAATTCCACTTGATGTATAAGTTTTTGGTATTCTTCCGGCGTTACTTTGCCCTGACAAGGTGCTAAACATTTGCCAATATGATAATAAAGACAAGGACGATTTGAAAATTTTGGAGTCTTGCATTGTTTTAGCGGGAATAATTTTTTTAAGAATTCCAAAGTCGCATACATCGCACCAACATCTGTATAAGGACCATAAAAACGTCCTTTGTCCGGATTTAAGTTTTTTTTGCGAACAACTTGAATGCGTGGAAAATCCTCATCCGTAATCAAAAAATACGGATATTTTTTATCATCTTTTAAAAGAATATTATACTTAGGCTTATGTTTTTTGATTAAATGTGATTCAAGTATTAAAGCTTCTACTTCTGAATCAGTAATTATGTATTCTAATTTTTCAATTTGGGAAACCAAAATATTTGTTTTAGGGCTTTCATGCTGTTTATGGAAATAGCTATAAACCCTTCGTTTTAAATTTTTAGCCTTGCCAACATAAATTATTTCACCTGTAGCGTCATAATACAAATAACACCCCGGTTGCTCCGGCACAAGCTTAATCGCTTCTCTTAAAATATCGTTCATAAACACATTATACAACAGGATTGTTCATTGGGTAAATAGTTGAAGGGGTAAATAAGGAGAGGGGCAAACAAGAAGAGGTGAGATGATTTTAGTTCGATTATTCTTTATGAACCCAAATAAAACACCTCCTGCACTTGAAAAAAAGTCGATATACGGTATAATGATAGTATAGATAGTTTGATTACGGTAAATCTCCCTACCGAGCCAATTGGTGACAGAGGGGTGCGGGAGTCCTCACAAACCAAACTATCTTTTTTTATGATTTGCTTTATAAAATGAGAGAATATAGTTCTCCTTCTTATTTTTTGTAGTCTTAATTACTATTTGATACAAGTTGTTTTCAATATTTTTTTCAAATACCATTTTGTCTTTGTTGTAATATTGATTATCGGCTGAATTTATATATATCATTAGATTATTAAATTTTTTTATATCAATTTCAGGATGTTTTGCAATGTTTTTAACAAGGTTGCAAAACGAAATTTGTAATTTTTCAGTATTACTTGTTAATATCGATTGAATTGAAAATGGCAATTTGCCAATAAAAAAGCATTCCCTAATTTCTGTAAAATCTTCTACCAGTTTAGCCGTAATTGCATTTTCAGAATACTTCTCTCGTATTTGTTTTGCAACAATTTCTGCAGATTTATAAAACTCTTCTAAACTCTTAAATTCCATTACTAAATAATATCATAAAACACTGATTTTAATTTCTGCAAATGGTGTATTGCAAAATTACGGGACCTATTGTAAACTTATATTAAGATACTATCCCAAAATTCAAAAGAAGATAAATGATTTTAAAGTCCCCGAAGAAAAAGAGAGTAAGTTTGAAAGGTGCTGTGCAGATTAATCGCAACAGTTATTTTGTCTATGCTGATGATAGAGGAAATACTTTCCTTAAAAACGGCAATGATGAGCATTTACAAAAATCTGTTGTCAAAAATATGATAGCCCTCAATCCTGCTATAAAAGGGCTTTTAAAGAAATATAAAATCAAGCCGTCAATTGATACCAAAACGCTCAAAGAACTGACCGGCGGACATATGAATGAAACCTGTAATATTGCAATGGGAGTTTATTCTGTTTTGTCAGAATCTTTGAAATGTGAAATAGACAAATCTGTCATAAAAGAAGCATCAATGTTACATGATTTGGGCAAGGTTTTGATACCTTCCAAAATTCTAAACAAACCTGCAAAATTGAACATTAAAGAACGTGAAATTATGAATATTCATTCCACGCTGGGTTATGAACTTTTGAAAACGCAAAGTATTTCGCAAGAAACGCTTGAACTCATCAAATATCACCATCAGAACCTTAAGCATTCCGGCTATCCGGCTTGGAATGACGAAGAATTAACGTCTGATATTGGAGTTCAAATTATTTCTATTTCTGATAAATACAGTGCTTTAAGAGAAGCACGAGTTTATCGTAGAAAACTATCTCAAGTAGAGGCATTGCTGATTTTATACGGCGAAGTAAGAGAAGGCAAAATTCTGCCGGATGTTTACAATGCTTTAGTTAAATACGTTGCAAAGTTTGATAAGTAGTTTTAAATTTAATAAGCGCCTTCTAACATACCTTTTTTATCAAAATACAAAGTTTTCTCATGGTCATAACTACCATCCTCACGTATAGTACCATTTGTATAAGATGTTGGGCGTTTAGTTTTTAGATTATAATCCAGTGTTTCAAAATAATCTTTTGATTCAATAGTTACGCTACAATATTCGTCTTTTGTAATATATGTTGACTTAGTACGTTCGTCGTCAAGTTTTTCTTTTATTTCTTGTCCTTTTTCATAGAAATTGACGTTTTTATTACCTGTGGAATATTCAGTTAACTCTCCGTCAGGATTGAATTTTGCAATAACTTTATCTCCATTTAATTCAAAAGAATTTGTTTCTATTGCACCATTTGAATAATACGTTTTTTCTCCATCATGTCCTTTTACATCAACCGGAACTTCAAATTTTTCCGTAGGTTTTAATTCAGGATTATTGACAAAATTTTCTCTGCCTAATGAGTTCGGTAAAACCTGCTCAATATGTTTTTCTAATTTATACATTCCGCCATTATAAAAACTTACAACAGTATCAATATTTTGACCTTTCACTTTTTTAAAATCTCTAAATTCTACCATTTGTTTATCTTTATTGAAAATTGCATTTTGTGCGTGGTTTTCTTTTTCTCTTGCAATAGTAAATGTTTTATTAAAATCATTGTATTCTTCTATAACAATTTCTCCGGATGGTTTACGCAATGTATTTGATGTAAAATCAAGCTTTCCATCTGTATATACACTGCTTTTTACCTTTTCTCCATTTGAATATTCATTCATACAAACGCTGTTATCATCTTTGTTCATGTCTTGACGTTTTATTTTATTTCCTGTTTTCTTCTCGATTGTAATAATTGATGCTATAAAATTTTCATCCTTTTCATCAGGTAAGTAAACTTTTTTAGTATCACCATTTTCTTGAACTATAGAATGCAATTTTCCTTCTGAATTATAGATTTTTTCTCCTTCAATCTCATCAATATTAGGAACAGCCTCCGGCTCTAAAGGTTTTAATACACAAGGTTCAGGCTTTGTCATAAAAGCTTTGTTATAGCAAGCTAAACTTTCAGAACTATTAATATCATATGGTTGAAATTTTAAAGTATTTTTTTCTTTTACTTCTTTCTCAGGCTCCGCCTTAAAAGCTGGTTTTGTTACAAAATTTACATTACCAATACTGTTCACACTTAACATATTTTACTCCTTTTGATGATACATAATATTATTAAAACTAAAGGAAAAAATTTTTTGTGTTTTTATTAAGATTTGCTAAGGGAAGTTTTTGATACGTTATTAATATATTTCACTATGGTATTTTTTTTGTTTTATAATAAAGAAAAATATAGAGAGGTAGGAAAGTATGCAAGTTTCATTAAAATGGTTAAATGAATTAGTTGATTTAAGTGATTTAGACGTTAAACAAATAGCTCATGAGCTTACTATGAGTGGATTAGAAGTAGAAGAAGTTGAAGAAGTAAGACCTCAATTTACAAATATTATAACCGCTAAAATCGAAAAAATTGATAACCATCCGAACAGTGATCACTTGCATCTTGTTACTGTCAACACCGGTTCCGGCATTAAAACAGTTGTTTGTGGCGCTCAAAATATTCAGGTTGGTCAAGTAATTCCTTACGCATCTGTTGGAAGTAAAGTTCTTGACAGGAAATCCGGAGAACAATTTGAGCTTACTCCTGCTGTAATAAGAGGTGTTGAATCTCAAGGTATGTTATGTTCTGATGATGAACTTGGTGTTTCTGACAGAAATTACCAAGAAGAAGACGGAATTCTTGTTCTTAACAGAATTTTCCCTAATGTTGGTCTAGGTTTAAATGTAGAAGATGTTCTTGGTTTTGAAAAAGATTTTATTATTCATACTGCTCCTACAGCAAACAGAGGTGATCAAGTTTCAGTGATAGGTATTGCAAGAGAACTTTCTGCTCTATTTAATCGTGAAATGAAATTCCCTTATGCAAATCTAAGTGAAGAAGAAAAATCAAAAAAAGCTGATTTTGAAGTAGAAATTAAGAATGATGATGTTTGTAAGTATTATTCAATCGGTGTTTTGAAAAATATTACAATCAAATCTTCTCCAGATTGGATGCAAAAAAGATTAATCTCATCAGGAATCAGAGCGATTAATAATGTAGTAGATATTACAAATTATGTAATGTTGGAATATGGTACTCCGCTTCACGCATTCGATTTAGATAAATTAAACGGTTATTTATGTGTAAGACGTGCAGAAGAAGGCGAAACGTTAGTAACGTTAGACGAAGTAGAAAGACAGCTTAACCACGATACAGTAGTTATTGCTACTAAAGAAAAACCTGTTTGTTTAGGTGGTGTATTTGGCGGAGCTAATTCTGAAATCGATGACAACTCCAAAAATATTGCCCTTGAAGCTGCATATTTCACACCACAAGCAAACAGAAAAAGTTCAAGAAGTGTTGGTTACAAATCAGACGCTTGCGCAAGATTTGAAAGAGGTGTAGATATTGAGGCGGTTAAATTAGGCTTATTCCGTGCAATTGAACTTCTTGAAAAATATGCAGATGCTAAATTCGAAGGTTCTGTAGAAGCTGGAATAAACAAGCTTGAACCAATTGAAATTACACTAAGATATCCACAAATCAAAAGACTTTTGGGCTGTGATATAGAACCAGCGAAATGTCTTTCTATCTTAGAAAAATTAGGCTTTAAAATCTTAGGTAAAAATGAAATTGCTTGCAAAGTTCTTGTTCCATCATTCCGTGCAGGTGATGTAACAAGAGAATGTGATTTAATTGAAGAAATAGCAAGAATCAACGGTTATGACAAAATTACTCCGACTCTTCCAAATAGAGCAGGGACTCCTGACATCTCTTTAGCAGAACGTGTTGTAAACAAAGTTCACGACTTAATGAGAGCAGAAGGGCTTAATGAAATGCAAACGGCATCTCTCATTGGGGAACCGATTCTTAAGCAATTCAATATGACGTATGAAAAAGACAAAGCTATATTTGTAGAAAATCCGGCATCAGAAGATTTTGCAATGCTTAGACAAACTCTTATTGCAAACCTATTGAGCTGTATGAAATACAACTACGATAACGGTCAAAAAGATTTCTGGGGTTACGAAATCGGTAGAAGTTATCTTAAGATTTCTGAACCCGATGAAAAATTCTCTGGTGTAAAAGAAACTCAGGTTTTAGCCGGTGTAATAACTGGTAATATTCAAAAATCACATTGGCAAAATACCGGTGATATCGATTTTTACACCGTAAAAGGTATTGTAGATAAGGTATTGGAAGAATTTGGTTTAACAAGACGTATCAAGTTCTCACTTCTTGCAGATTCACCACTATCAGATTCGCACAAGTGTCTACATCCGTACAAGACTGCAGTTTTGACTATGTTAGGTAAAAAACCTGAAATTATCGGTTATTATGGAGAAATACATCCGGAACTTAAAGGTAAATTAAAACTAAACCAAAGCGCATTTTTGTTTAAACTTGATTTAGATATGCTTATTGCAGCTGTAAATGAAACAGTTCCTAGATTCAAAAAACTTCCTCAATTCCCTGAAGTACAAAGAGATTTGGCTGTAATTGTTCCAGCAAAAACTACTTGGGAAGATTTAGAAAAGGTTATTAAAAAAGGTATCGATAATAAGGTATTTTGCGGTACTGATATTTTTGATGTATATCAAGGAGAGCATGTTCAGGAAGGTTTTAAATCTGTTGCTTTTAGAATTAGGATGCAAGATGCGAACGCAACAATGACTGATGATAAGATAGAAGCTCAGATAGCAAATCTACGTTCTGTTCTTAAAAAGAACATCGCAGAATTATCATTCCGTGAATAATGCGCAGCGATACTATATGCATAGACATTTGCTCGGCTTTCAGAAGTTTTTTAATTTACTACTTTAAGCCTATCGTAGTGTTACGTCTTGACGAGAAAATGGGGATTTTTAGCTTGTAGTCTTGCATAAAGCGAATTAAGTTTTAGAAAAATTTATACCATCCCTTAATGGAAATAGAACGTGCCACGCTTATTTTTATGTACTATCTTTCATCTACTCATGCAGGCAATATATTTTATCCTGCACGGAAATATAATATGTGTAAGATGTCTAAAAACAGGTTTAAAAAAAGGGATATTTATACACTCGTAACTTTCGCCAAAAACGGCAACACAGAAGCTCTTGAGGAGTTAATTCGTCGTGTCCAAAAAAACATATTTGTTATGTTTACTTACCTTACATCCAAAAGACAGGATATTGCAGATTTAACACAAGAAGCATTAGTTCGCATGTCAAAAAATATCACTTCACTAAGAAATCCTGCTAATTTCAAAGCTTGGCTCAACCAAATTGTTACAAATATTTTTTACGACTACGTAAAAAAGCATGCCAGCGATAAAGAACTTGAATTCAATAACGACAAGCTGTTGGAAATTAAGGATAAAATAGGGTGCGAACCTGGAGAAAAATGTCTTTTTGCGGAAATGGAAAAACTAATTCGTGCCGCTCTTTTAAGCCTTCCGGATAATTTACGAATTGTTATTGTGCTAAGAGAATATGAAGGTTTAAGTTACGAAGACATCGCAAAAATCACAAATACAGCGCTTGGAACAGTTAAATCCAGAATATCAAGAGCCAGAATAAAATTACAGCAAGAGTTAAAAGAATTTATATAAGGAGTTTTTATGGAAATTACATGTGCACAAATGGATGTATTAATATCATTCTACATAGAAGGTGATTTAAGTAACGCACTAAAAACAAAGGTTGAAGAGCATTTACAGACTTGCTCGGCATGTCGCTCTAAATACAACATAATAAAAGGAATGCTAGACGATTTAAAATCCGGATTTGATAAAAAAGAAGAATTGTGCCCGGCAACAAAAAGTCAATACCGAATTTTTCAGAACAATCTTTCTGCATACGTAGACAATGAACTTCCGGCAGAAGAAAATATCAAGATAAAAAAATTTACTATAAACAATAAAAAAGCACGCAAAGAACTGGAAGACACTTACAACATCCGCAGACTTATGAGCGAATCTTTCAATAAATCAAAATCGGAGGCAAAAAAAGATTTCACCAGAAACATAATTAAACAGCTCAGTCCGCAAGACGAATACAATTTATCTTTTCATCCGGTATTGAAACTTGCATTTGCTTTTATAATGACAGTGTTAGTTCTTGCTGCAATTATAGTTTTCTCACTGACGTTGTAGTAAATAAACCAACCCTCGCCCCTTGTTGGAGGTACTACGTACGTATGAATGCCACAAGATTGTTTTGTTTCCTTCGCCCCTTGTGGGAGAGGGTAGAATTTCTTAATGAACGTTAGTGAGTTTAGAAATTCGGGTGAGGGGATTAACCCACCGGGAAAGTTAACATATCTATATCCACCCTCATCAGGGCTCCGCCCAGCTTGTCTTAGATTATTCGGGGTGTCGGCAGAGTAACGTCTGACCTCCCCCTTTTACGGGCTAACGCCCTACCAAAAATCCGCTCTCCCCTCAAGGGCGAAGCGAAAAATGCGCTAACTCATGTAAGTAAAGTATAAAACTACCCTGTGGAGACACTACTGTCCAGCAAAACAAGTAAGCGCAATCCCCTTCCCTTGTTAGGGAAGGATGGGATGGGTATTAATCCATAATCTATAACAGCTTTACAGCAACCCACCCGCATCTGTAAAGCTCAGCATAGCTTCGCAAACAGCTGCGACCTCCCTATTCATGGAGATTAGAAAGCATTTTGCGATTACCGGACAGTAATTAGTTTTTAACTATTTTCAATTTTCCATTTGGTATTAATTCAGAATATCACTTTGCACAAATAGTTAAAGTATTACATTCCATCAAAATTCCCTGCAAGTACTCTTAGAGCTTTATCTTCAGCTTTTTGTGCTCTATCTAGTACTGATTGCATGCCGGAATTATCGTATGTCTTTTGAATATTCGCAGCTGCTTGAGATGGAATATATCTTCTTTGGTTTTCATTAACTTTATCAGACTTTATAGTACATTCTGATGACGGGATGTAAGTATAATTATCAACGTTACCTTGTTTCTTTGGTTGAGGTATTGTTGAATTCTGAGAAGGAATATATGTATAGTTATCAACTTTTTCTTCTTGAAGTTCTTGAGGCTCTTGAGCTACTGTTTGTGGATTTTGAATATTACCTTGAGCGTGCCCCCTTGATACTACATTATTTGCAGAAGTTTTAGCCTGCATTGCAACTTGTTGCGAATTTCCATAAACTTTTGCTCGTTGTGCATCTACCATTCTTTGGTTCAAATCTTGCCTTAAGAATTCTTCTTGTTTTTTCTTTTCGTCTTTTCTTTCATCTTCTTTCATAGAATCGTAAGACTTACCAAAAATTGAGCTTGTGATTTTTGTAAGAGCACCACCCAATACTGCCATTGATAAACCTGCCCAAAGAACTACTCTTGTCGGAACACCTACCATATTACGCATAAAAGCTGGAATTTTCCTTGCAGTATTTGCAGCAGGATTAGAATTTCTATAGCTGTTTAATCTGCACAAATCAGGAGTTAGAATCCCTGCGATTTTTCTTAGACCTCTAGTAAATATATTTTGACCCTTTACAGTTTTCAAATCTTTTAATTGTGCTTCAACCTTGCGTCTTGCAATATCATATTCCATTTTATTTTTGAAAGTATTCGGATTTGCCATCTTGATACCGTTTTCTTCAATCATCGGCTCAACACGTTTGTTAAAATCTTCTACTATTTTTCTATATTGTTCTACTTTATCTTTACCCATGCCGGTTAATTTAATACCGCCAATAGAGTGTAGCATTTTTAATGCAAGAGGGAATGTAAATACCCAAGAAATATTATCTACAAAACCATTTGCAGCAGTACCAATTTTTTGATCTTTATCAGCTTTGCTAACATTGATTCCTAATTCTACAAGAAGCGGTGCAATAAAGATTAAGGCTCCAAGTTTACCGTTGCCGAATGTTAAACCTCTGTGAACCATTTGCATTGCTTTTGACATAAATCTGCCGGTTCCTGTTTTTGCACCATCTGACATACTGTGTAATTTATTATAAACTTCATCACATCCGATAGTTCTTTCAAAAGGCTTTGTAAATGCACCCATCCAACCATAATGTCCGGCGCCCATTCTAACTTTACCTTTGACTTTTCCGGTAGCAGTCATTACGTCGTTAATATACTTTCCGTAAACATCATCTTTTATAAGTTTAATTTTGTCTGTAGTAAGACCCATTTCTTTAAGAATTTCTTCTTTTACAGCCTTTGTAGAAACAGCACCCATTTTTTGAATTTTTTCTATTTCTGCCGGTGACTTACCCAAACGATTTAACAGAACCTGATTTACAGCTTCCTGTTCAGGTATTTGAGAAATCTTGTGTGTATTAAATACTCGTTTCAACATCTCTTTTTCTGTATCATTAAGCCCAACATCCTTTAACTGTGGAAGTTGGTTTGTATCAAGTTTTAGAGTATCAACAATTTTAATGAAATCTTGAACAACTTCTTGTTTTTGATTAAACATTTGTGATTTAACCATTGACCACTCAGGCATTGTAGGAGTTTCTTTCATTGCTCTTAGAATTGCACTATTGTTAACAACTTTTCCACCAGCTTTGCCAACAGAACCAATGCCATTTAGAACTGTTTGAACAGGTTTATTTTGAATTATTTTAGAATTTTGAATTTTATCGCCTAGATTTGCAGCCTTTTTTACAAGAGTTTTATTATACTCACCACGATTTGCATCTGAATATGCATCAAGCGCAACACCCAAACCCAACCAAGTTGCTAATACTGCTATAGGATGCTCAACAAATGGTTTTAAAAGCATATCATATGCAGGATTTTCTTTTATCATATCCTTAATAGTTGGTTTATCGGAATTTTGAGCAGCAACCCTGTAATAGTTTGGCAAACGAACCGGCTGAGCTTGATTCTGCTGCGGATAAACATTATATGGATTATAATTTATATTCGGATTAATCTGTGTCACAATAACAACCTTTAACCTTTGAACAACTATACTAGCGTACAATTATTCCATAAACCTAACTATTTATATAAAGTCATTTTTTTTGTAAAAATTGCTTTTTTTGTGAACAAATCAGGTGTTTTGTAACGAATTATTAACTTATCCTTTCACTTGTAATTCGCAACAGAGTTGACAAGCGCCAAACAAACCGCCACCGGCTTTTAAGTTTTTGCGAAAACAGCAATAATGTGGCGCATTAAACAGTTCTTTCAAGCTTTTTTCTTTTACGTTGCCAATTTTTTGTGAAAGACAAGGATATACAAAACCTTCCGGATTAATCATCATATTGTTATAAGGATATGTGCAAGGTTTGTAAATATCCGTAATTGGAGTGTCTTCTGCTAATGTGAAAAATTTTTCTATAGCAGCAAGCGGCTCTTTATTATATTCAAATTTTGGTGAAAATCTTAATTTTGTTTTACCCTTCATACTCTCTATTTCTCTATAAACTTCCTTAAAATGTTCCATATCAAAATAGAGTTTTATTGGATAATTCTCCTTGAATTCCGGTATAAAACTTTCTTGCAAAATAGAATTTTGCTTCCAATTATTGTTACGCAAAAATGAAATAGATAGAAATTCAAAATTCATATCACAACAAAGTTTGTACAATTTAGGCAAATCATCAAGGTTGTTTGGAAGCACAATTGTCTTGATATCAATCATTTGATTCTTTTTCTGTGATTTCAAGTTTTCCAAATTAGAAACAATTGTGTCAAAAATTCCTGTTTTACCTCTGTTTTTATCATGTGTTTCGCCATAACCATCCAGAGAAACCGATAACAACAAGAGCTTATACTTAATAAAAGCTTTGATAATTTCATCATTTATCAAAATTCCATTGGACACGACATGGACTTTATTCATTATTTTTTTTGAAGTGTACGCAAGAATGTCAATAAAATCTTTTCTTAATAAGGGTTCTCCACCAACAAGCGTCGCTATAGAATAGAACGGCAATTGGTCTATGACTTTTTTCCAATCTTCCAGAGTTAATTCCTGCTTATTACGATCTTTGCCGACATAACAATAAGGACAAGCAAGATTACAACGATAAGTAAGCTCCAGAAAATATCGAAACGGAATTTTTGCTTTGCCATATCTGTCATTATATGAAAACGAAGTATAAAAATCTCTCGCCAAATCAAAGAAATTAGAATAGTTCATAACTATGTTATAACATAAAGAAACCTCTCTTTACAAAAAAGAGAGGAAAGTTTGAGCGATGAGGATTCTTTATTATATTAAACTTGAATCCTCACATTTTCATTAAACTTTTTGGCAATAGATTGACTAGATTAAAATACCAATTAGTTTAATACATCTTTCATTTTATTAATCACAAATTCTATTGCGCCACGTTGAGAGTCAAAAACATTTTTGCAAGCGGCTTTTGTTTTGTTATACGTTTCAGAATTACCAAATAATTCATCCAGATAAGAAAATAACTCATCCGGTGTCTTGACAACCTTACCGGCACCTGACTTGCAAAGAATTTCGTAAATATCTTTGAAATTAAAAATTGAAGGTCCTGATACAACAGGTTTATCAAAAATTGCAGCCTCAAGAGGGTTATGTCCGCCTGTTTTATTAAAGCTTCCACCAATATAAGCAACGTCTGAAGCTGAATACATTTTTTTAAGTTCACCTAAAGTATCCAAAACTAAAACATCGACTTTATCAGATAATCTGCCGTTTTCTGAACGCAATGCGTAAGATAAATTATACTTTTGCAATAAATCTTTAATTTCTCCTACACGTTCCAAATGTCTTGGGGCAATTAAGAATTTTAAATCAGAATACTTTGCTTTTAAGTCTTTATAAGTTTTTATAACAATTTCGTTTTCTTGATGGTGCGTACTGCCTGCAATAAAGACACGATAGCCTTCTTGACCGATATCAACTTTCTCGGCAGTTGCTTCAATATCGAATTTCAAATTTCCCATAAGCTCCGCTTTATCGGAATCTAAACCGATTGAAATAAATTTTTCTTTGTCTTCGTTGCTTTGAGCGAGAACTCCGGAATAATTTTTGAACACATTTTTGAA
>URPS01000058.1 GCA_900549855.1 uncultured bacterium
CACACTCAAGAATGATGTTGCAACAGCTTTTGTCGTTACGCCAACACCGATTTGGGTTAGGAAACCGCCGGTTGTTGCGTCTTCTGCATAAATACCTTCATTGTTATCCAAGCACAAGATGTTATCACGCACTTCGGCTGATATTCCGTATTTAGTGAAGAATCTTATCAAGTCATCAATTTTTGCATAGCCATAAAATTCTTGTGTTGCAATAACAGTACCGTCGGAAGATTTGATATTGATAGTCGTTGTATTGCCAAGGAAGTACGCTAACTGACCAATTAATGCCGTATCAACGGTCGAACCGCCTTCAATTGTAGAACTACCGCTGCCACCGCCGGTACCCATACCAATAAACTTGATAAGAGAAATTCCCAATTTGTCCGCAACATCACCGGTCACGTAGTTGCCGTTCTCTGATTTGAGGCTCAAAACACCATTAATAAATGTAGAATCAATGCCATTCTCTTTTAGAGCGTCCATTAAATCTTTGAATGTTGTTGTAGCACTTACCGTTATTGTAGCAAGCGCTTTCTTCTGACCGCTATTTACCACAAGTGTGTTGCCTGTGCTCAAGTCAATACAAGAACCGACAAGAGTGCTTTCTGTCGCAACAAATGTGTCTGTATAGGTTACAGCAGCAGTTGATGTGTTTGTCGTACCTACAGTAATTGTCGTGAGCATTGTTTTAGCCTCAATGCCCAATGCAGTCAAGACACCACCCGTAGCGTAGAATCCGTTATTAGACGTCAACGTTACCATTCCGTCTTCCATCGTGCCTTGGATACCCAAATCATCCAGAGCTTTAAACAAATCGCTGAATGTAGTATTTGCAGTAACAGTCACAGAGCCCTTGGTATTGCCGCTACTATCCTTAACCGTAACAGTCTGATTTGCAGTAAGTGTAGTATAAGACAGCACTTTATTTGCAAGAGTAGCGCTTTCAGTACCTGTATAAGTCAGGGTGCCGGAAGTCTTAGTCGTACCTTTAGTCGTAGTCGTTGTTATAGTCTCAAACGCTGTAGTAACACCCAATTTGCTCAACAAGTCAGACCCGCTCGCATCGGTCAAGTACGCACCATCAACAGATGTGAAGGTAATAATACCCTCTGCAACAACACCTTGAACCCCATGGTTATCTAAAGAATCGAACAAGCTATCAAGTGTCGTACTGCCGGAAACTGTTACCGTCGCTGTTCCGCCATCAGTCTTGTGCACAATAAGAGTATTTCCTTTATTAATACCAAGTTGCGCAAGAGTAGAACTTATATCAGCAGTCTTTGTAACCGTATGAGAAATCGCCGCCGTAGAAGTCGAGGTTTTGCCCACCGTCGTAGTGACAATTATAGTTGTAGCGGTCATACCCCAGCTATTAACAAGTCCACCTTGAACATAATTTCCGGAAGGAGAATCGAAACTTATGACGCCGTCGCTAACCTTACCTGTAATATCAAACTTGGCAAGCATTCCGAAAAGTTCATCCAAAGTAGTTGTGTTCGTAACAGTTACCGTACCTATAGTATTATTGTTTTTATCCTTAATAGTCAATTTATTGTTATCAGCTGTTACGCCGATAATAGAACCGATTGCGGTTGTGCCGTCTGCCAACCCTGAACCTGTAAATGTGACTTTCGAAGTCGAGTAAACCGACGTATTCACTACGTCCGTAACTGTTTGAGTGCCAATTCCTAATGCAGTTGCAACTGTTCCGGTGATATATTTGTATTCAGCTGATTTTAGCGAAATTACACCATTAGATATAGTGCCGTCAATACCTTCTGCTTTTAGGCTCGCAAAAACATCTTTAATAGTCGTAGAACCGTTTACAGTAATTGTTTTGTAAGCGCTACCAAGTTTGTTATGCAATATAATAGTAGAATTATCAGAAACTCCAACATCAGACAGTTTTGTTTCCAAATCTGCGTATTCAGTCTTTGTCGTCACTAATGTTTTTCCGGTAGCAGAAACTGCTGTAGTAGTTGATACGGTCGTTATTCCAAGAGCTGTCGCTACGCTTCCTGCTACAACACCGCCGGAAATTGAAAGTCTGCCTGTATTATCCAAAGACGCAGAACCACCATTCGTAAAAATTTGACTAATTAATTGGTCAAGAGTTGTAGTTGCAGAAACGCTCAATGATTTGCTATTGAAGGTCAAGCTGTAACCATCTTTCACCGCATCAGCAGTTCCGAGGGTTGAAATTATTTGACCCAAAGTAGTGCTTCCGGTAACGGCGGCAACGGTCGTTACAGTCATAATTGAGCCGAGTGCAAAGCTGGATTTGTTCTCTGTGGTCAGCCCCATAGATTTTTCTAGGGCTGCGTTTTCTATATATCCGCCTTCTATTTGCAAAATTCCGTCAACAATTGATGCTTTCATTCCGCTGTTTTTATTAACAAAATCAAGCACATCTCCAATTGTCGTAGCTTCTGTTACAGTAAGGCTTCCGACAAGTTTAGCATTGTTGTCGAAAAGTTTAACTGTTCTGTTAGCGTCTGACATAGAATTAGAAATTCCGTATTTGTTCAATGTAGTACTTCTTGTCGCATCAATTGTTACTGTTTCTAATTTATTCAAAGAGTTTGATGTTACATATTTGCCGGAAATTGTTTTCGTAAGATTTAAAACAGAACCTAAATTTGCAGTACCACCTTCTAACGTCGCATTTTCAATGGTGAATTGTTGAGTGTTGCTGTTCCAACTTGATGCAATGCCAACATTTTTAAGTTTATCCATTAAATTTTGAAGCGTGTCTGTTTTTGCAACTTCAATTGTTCTCTTATCTCCACGCACATCAAATATTGCTGTCCCATCGGCTTGCAGGCTTAAATTTCCAAGTGTACTTGTTAGTGAAGCTGCAATTGTATTAACAACTTTCTTTGTTAAAGCTCTTGATTTTGAATATGTTGAAGCAACTGTAATTTGGTCGGTTGAGATTACAGGAGAGCCGTAAAGACACGTTAACAAATCAGTACCTTGTTTGTATCTGTCATCCGTTTCACGAATTGTACCATTGGCAATAAGTTCTTTAACTTTATCATCGGATAAAGTCGCAAAAGCACCGCCAGTGATTTCTAAAACACCGTCATCCCGAAGTTTTGTATAAATACCGAGGTTGCCCATATCTGACATAAAGTCTGCAATAGTTTGACCGTGATAAATTTTCTCATAAAATTTATTACCGTCGTTATCCGTTACTTCAATGTATCCGGCACGAACTTTCATCTCGTCAACTAATTTTGTTTCCAGAGTTACAAGTTCTGCCTTTCTAACGGTTTCTGTTAAAGGTTTACCGGTTGTTATTGCAGAATAAGGTTCTGAAGTCAAGCCGAGAGCTTTTATAGCATTAAATGTGCCGCCGGTAATTGTACCGCCGGAAATTTCAACTCGACCTTCTGTATCAATCGCAGCATACAATCCTGCATTTGATATTTTTGTAAGCAAATCACCAAGCGTTGTAGAGGTTCCTACAGTGATTGTTGTGTATTCGTTGTTGGAATTTTTGACAATAACCGTTTGGTTATCCTTAATTTCTACGCCCAAATCCTTAAGCAAAGTATCTGATGTTGCGGTTGTTGTTTGAGTAATGATTGTTTTATGACTTAAATCGTTGGATTTTTGAGTGTTTGAATAAATATCAAGTTCCAAACCAAGAGCATTCTTTATATTTGTTGTGCCTTCGTTTGTAATATTAGCATCAACAATTGTAAGAATGCCTGTCTTATCTAAATTTGCGTTAATTTTATTATCATTAAGCTTTTTGATAAATTCACCAAGTGTTGTATTTTCGTCGATAGTGATTTTGTATTCGGTATCATTAGCTTTTATTATTAAAGTGCCGGCTTTGGCTCCTAGTTCAGAAAGTTTCGTATCATTTGTAGCTGCAGAATAAATAGTGTCCGTGCTTGTGATTTTAAGCGAATTACTTGTGTAACCTTCGTTTACACCTGAAAGCTTAAATGCATCGACAATTCCTGTTTTGTCAATATCGTTGATGTCTTTGGCGCTAATGTCCATTGAAAAAATACCGGTTTTGTCATTGAAAGATGCGTTAACACCGATATTTTGCAATTTTTCTATAAAAGAAGAAATTGTATCGGAGTCTTTAATTTCAATTCCTCGTTCAATTCCGTTAACTTTGACACCAATATTACCTGTTTTAACCCCAAGATTTATGAGTTTAGAATCCGCAGTTGCAGTTGTTGTTTGAATAATTGTTGTCATGTAACTGTAATTACTTTTAGCTGCGGAGTTCGTTGCAAGTTGATCGACTAGTACATTGTAGGTTGATTCTTCTGCTTCTGTAGTCGCAGTAGCTGTAAGTATATCAAGATTTGCAGAAGTCGCAAGATTCTGAGCAAACAAATCTGTCGCTGCAATTCCGAACTTTGAATCCGTAACCTTCTCCAACACAGAGCGGAAAGATGAAAAGAATGACTTAATGCTTTCAAGGGTATCTTTGGTTAATTCGATACCTTCTTTTTCTTCTTTCAGCGTGTCAATTTTCGCTTGTTTTAGCTTAACAAGCGACTCTACCCAAGATGAGGTATCTAATCCTGATGCTAATCCGCTGAAAGAGATTGTCATTGTGTATCCTTACCTGCTCTTAATCTTTGTGGTAAATGTATTTAGGAAATTAAAGAAAAAGATATCGGAGGTTATTACTATCTAAGCCCCGATACCTGCTCCAATATTATATATGTAACGATAATTTATTGTTTGGAGTCTTTTTGTATGCTTTTTCAAGATGCAATGCTTCCTTGAACATAGACATCTCTTCGGATAAGTAAATACCTTCAAGATATTTCTTAATTTCCTTATTGCATTGGGCTTAATTTGCGCAAATGCTGACTTAGCAATGTCTATAACACTGCTTCATCATATATTGATTACATTCATTACTAATCCTAGTATAACACATGTCTTGACGATTGTGAACCCCTCTAAACAGATGAATATATTTTTTGTATATTAGTAGTATATAGAGAAGGGCGAAATATTTTTGGTATAATAAAAATGAACATTTTTTTGTTCAAAATCGTTTATTATTTGTAGAGTGAAAAAAAGTATGGAACATTCCTCCCTTGTTAGGGAGGACGCAGCTGTTAGCGAAGCTATGCTGAGCTTTACAGATGCGGGTGGGTTGCATTGAATAGTATTATTGATTAATACCCATCCCATCCTTCCCTAATAAGGGAAGGGGAAATAATTTAATAAGGAGGATTTATGAAAAAAATATTAACAGCAAGTGTTTTGGCAGGATTACTCATAGTACCGATGGCAGCGCAAGCTGTAAGTAATCAAATTGAAAGAGGATATATTTCAGTTTCGGGCACAGCTAATACTGAAGTTGCTCCTGATGTTGCAGAAATTTCTTTTGCGGTACAAACTTCAGATACGAAATCTATGCAAAAAGCTACAATAGCGAACAAAGAAACTTCTGATAGAGTATTATCAGTATTGAGTTCTATGCTTAACAAAGATAATGGAGATTATATCAAAACTTCTGATTTTAGCGCTTCTCCGGTTTATTCTTATAGCGGAAGTAAGAGAAATCTTGATAAGTATGAAGTTTCAAACAGAGTAATCGTTCATACAAAATCTTTGGACAAAGTTGGAGCAATGATTGATAAAGCAATTGAAGCCGGCGCTACAAATGTAGACAATTTGAACTTCTCAGTATCAACTTATGATTCCAAATGCAATGATTTGATTGCATTAGCCACTAGAAAAGCACAAACAAGAGCCGGAGTTATTGCAAAAAATCTTGGGACAACAATTGATGGAATAAGAACTGTAGACGTAAGCTGCAATGCTAATAACTACAATAACACTCCTCGTTTCTATATGGCTAAGAATATGATGGAAGCAGCTGCGGATTCTGCAGTTGGTTCAACCCAAACATCAATTTCCGGTGGTGTTGTAAAAGTTAATGCGAATGTAAATGTTACATTTTTTGTTAAATAATTAGTATCAATAAACAGGGCAGTTTTTATAGCCCTGTTTTCGTGTTAGAATGCCAATATGAAAGACAAAAATAAAGTTATAAAGAAAATATTGAATAGTCTGAATGCAAATGATATTGATTATGCACGCAGACTAATAGAAAATGATTTAAAAAGACTAGGCGCAAAGGACGAGTATTATTTCTATTCAGCATTGATTTCAAAAGATTTAGAGATTAAAAAAGAACTTTATACAAACGCAATAGAAGCTAATCCGAATTTTACTGATGCATATATAAATAGAGGACTTGTTTATAATGAACTAAAAGAGTATAAGAATTCTATTGCAGATTATGATAAGGCGATTGAGATGGATAGCAAATGTGCTTTGGCTTTTAATAATAGAGGGTATTCAAAATTTCTGGCAGGAGATTTAGATGGTGCATTAAAAGATTATAATAAAGCAATTCTTCTTAATCCAAAAATGAAAATGGCATTGGATAATAAGGCTATGCTTTTCTCTAAGGCTTGTATGGAAGATGATAAGGATTTTGAAGAAAAATATTACCTAAGTTTGGGTATTGTAGAGTTGCGTGAGGGTAATATTTTAGAAGCTATTAGAAATTTTGATGAATCTATTGCTCTTAATCCTAAAACAGAATTGCCATATTTTTACAAAGGTATTGCTTATCAAAGTTTGAATAAGAACGATGAAGCTTATGAAAACTACTCAAAAGCTATTGAGATTAATAAAAATATGATTGATGCTTATTATAACAGAGGTCAGTTGATTTATAAAACTAATCCAAAGCAAGCGATAGATGATTTTGTTGCAGCAATTGCTCTTGATTCAAAGTTTATAGAAGCATATTATTCTTTAGCAGCTGTTCAAAAGAATTTGGGACAGTACGAAGAAGCTGTTAAAAATTTAGATAAAATAATTGAACTTGAACCACAAGCTGTAAATGCAAAAGGTTTAAAAAAGTTAATTTTGACAAAATATTTAAAGCGATAATTTATTGTAGTATAATATTCCTAGAAATTTTTACAATGAATGTGCAGAATTAGAATAGGGGAATTTATGTTACTTTCAGAATTTGATTATGTGTTGCCGGAAGAATTGATAGCACAACGTCCGAGTGACAAGAGAGAAAACTCTCGTATGATGGTTTTAAATCGTGATAAGCAAGAAATCTTGCACAAACATTTTTACGATATAGTCGACTTGCTTGATGATAGCCACGTTCTTATTCTGAATGACACAAAAGTTATCCCTGCTCGTTTGTATGGTTATAAAGATACCGGTGCTAAAATAGAAGTATTTTTGCTTAAGGAAAAAGAAAACCATACTTGGGAAGTTTTGATTAAACCTTCTAAACGTGTAAGAGTTGGAACTGTTATAAAAATTGCCGAAGAACTTTCTTGCGAAGTTCTTATGCCGCTACCGGATGATGGCAAATGGCTTGTAAAAATGATTTATGAAGGGGATATTTTTGAAATTCTTCACAAAGTTGGAAATATTCCGCTTCCACCTTATATTGAAAGAAAAATGACGAATGAAGAGTTGAAAAAACTTGATTTTGAACGCTATCAGACGGTTTATGCTAAAGATGAAGGCTCTGTTGCAGCACCGACTGCCGGATTGCATTTTACACAAGATATTCTTAAGAAATTGCAAGATAAAGGTGTTGAAGTAGGATATGTTACACTTAATGTAGGAATCGGAACTTTTAGACCGGTAAAATGTGATAATATTCTAGATCATCGTATGGATTCAGAAACTTTCCAAATTAAACAAGAAACAGCGGATTTGATAAATCGAGCAAAAGCAGAAGGTAAAAAAATTGTTGCAGTCGGTACGACGAGTGTAAGAACTTTGGAAAGTGCTTATAAAATGTTTGGCGGAATTCAGGCATGCAAAGGTGCATCCGAATTGTTTATTTATCCGCCTTATGAATTCAAGGTAGTAGATAAATTGATTACAAATTTCCATTTGCCAAAATCAACATTGTTAATGCTAGTAAGTGCATTGGCGACAAAAGATTTTGTATTCAAGGCTTACGCAGAAGCTATAAAAGAAAAATATCGTTTCTATAGTTATGGCGATTGTATGTTTATAAATTAGCGGAACACTCAAGCTAAAAAGGTGGAAACCGCTTACGCTTTTTCCACCCTACCTGCTACCTGCTAATCACCAAAGACGATAAACGGTAAATCACGTTCTTTGGCATATTCTTTTAAGAAATGTGTTCTATTATCTACGTTATTTAAGAAATCAATAGGTTGGTTAACTTCGCCTTTCCTACTATAGGCAAAGACACCCATTACTTGAGGATTAGAACCGTACATTTCATTGTACTCTCTATTGCCTTTTCTTACGTTTGAGTTTATTGTTGCAAATTTTTGTATGATTTTTTCTCTGATATTTGTAGGTTCAATTTCTAACATAGATTTATTTTCATTTTCTTTTACGAATTGAACATATTCAGTATCGCTCATGCCGGTAGCTTCTTTTACCAAGTTTGAAATATACAATCTTTCAGATTCTCTTCTTCCACCAAAGATATAATAGTCTTTAAATTCTTGAATATTTTTACCGCAGCCTGAACCTGCATCTGTATTACCTCCGCCATATACATATTTCGTAGGAATATCCAACAATACACCTTGTGTTCTAAAGAATCTGTATTTGCTTTCAGGACGTTCAGCATAGCTTACTGATAACAATGCATCAGAATCTACCAATGAAAAGGCATCAAATTTTGCTAATTGGTTTGAATAATCCAAACCATGAACAAAGAAGTGGATGTTACCTGTTTCAACTTCTGTTTCTGCGCCTTTATTATTAAGACCTTTGGCTTTTACACCTTTAGCTGATGTACCTTTAGGGAAGCCAATTGCTTCCCAGCTTTCGTCTGTCATTTCGTTGAATTTAATTACAACAACGCCATCTTTATCTTGATAAACACCTTTTAAATTAGTACTACCATCAGCGTTGACTGTTGTAATAGCTTGTTTCATTCTGCTAGCTTGTGGGAATTTTGTAACAGGCAGAATTGGTTGAGATTTTTGCAATTCTTTTTGATATTCTTTTATTCTTGCAACATAAACATCTGCAGACTCTCCAAAGCTGCGAACATTACCGTTGAAATCAACTCTTGACTTGCCAATCTTTGTATCGTGGAAAGAATCATCAGCTTTTACTGCTCTTAAATCTGCATGAGTAAATATTTCTGCCATATCTACAAGATTATCTTGTTGCAAATCAAAAGCAACTGATTGCAATCGTTTTGTCAATTCACTTTCTGATTTAGAAGTATTAACAAAATTTAACCATTCGTGATATTTACAAATTTTATATAGTTTTGTTTCTTCTTCTGGAGTCAAATTGAATTTTTTAGAAATAAAGAATACATCAAATGCTCCGTTTTCAGCATGATAACCATCAGGATGACCTTCTGCCTTGGTTATATCATGCATTAAAGATGCTAGTAGCATAACTTTTTTATCAGATTCATTTAGTTTTGCAAAATTAGGGTCTTGTGAAATTTTTTGCATAACTTTTAGAGAATGTTTCATTACATCATAATCATGAGCACCACGAGTGCCGTTATTACCGTGTTGTGCTTTACCAACCATTGTTCTGATTTCAGGCAAAACTTCAACAATTTCATTTAAGAATTGTTCTACTTGTGGGTTTTCACATTTGATTCGGTTATTTTTAGAAAATTTAACAACGTCATTTCTCAAGCTTTCTACAACGGCTTTTGTATTAACGTCATTAATTTCAGCCAATTTATGACCATTATTTAGACTTACGGGATAACCATATAATGTGCAACCTGTTTTGTTTGTATCGTTTTTAAGGAGCTCAAAGCCGTAATAGTCAAAAACTTTTTGTCTTTCAGCATCAGATAAATCTTTAGTTTTTTCAAGAACAGTATTGATAAAATCTTCTCTTGAATATTCTTGAGAAATGCTTAATTTAGCAAAATCTGAATCAGAAAGTTTTGCAAGTGATTTTGACAAATTTTGAGTTGCTTTATTTGTGTGTGTAATTTGTTCTGCGCTTAACTTATTAGTTTCAATACCTAATGAACGAACAAGTGCTGGTAATAGTTCACAATATTCTTCTTGGTTTCTAGGAATAAGTGATGCTTTTCCTTTTAATTTATCAGTAATTCCAAACAAATTTGTATTACAAGATACAAGGGTTTTTAATATCGAACGTTTTTGAGAAAGCGGAATTTCGTTAATGTTTTGCTTACCAATTAAACCTGATAATTGACAGCCAATTACAATGTCATTCTCAGCCCAAGTAGCAAGTTCTTCTTTATTAATTTGTGCTAATAATTGTTGGTATTGTTCTATACTTACATTGTTTTTATTTTTTATTAACATTGCAATATGTTTTTGATTAATACCATATTTTTTATAATTTGTATACAAGTTAATAGCGTAATCTAAATTATCTTTGTTTGTAACACTAACAATATCTGCAATTTTGTCTTTTGGAAACTCTTTATCAGCACATAATTTCTCTGCGAATGCTAAGTTATCTTTATTTGTACCGCGAACTATATCTGCAATTTTATCTTTTGGAAACTCTTTATCAGCACATAATTTTTCTGCGAATGCTAAGTTATCTTTATTTGTCCAACTAACTATATTTGCAATTTTGTCTTTTGGAAACTCTTTATCAGCACATAGTTTTTCTGCGAATGCTAAATTATCTTTATCTGTACCACGAACTATACCTGCAATTTTGTCTTTTGGAAAATCTTTATCAGCACATAATTTCTCTGCGAATGCTAAGTTATCGTTATTTGTAGCACGAACTATATCTGCAATTTTGTCTTTAAGAAAATCTTTATCAGCACATAGTTTTTCTGCGAATGCTAAGTTATCTTTATTTATAGCACGAACTATATCTGCAATTTTGTCTTTTGGAAAATCTTTATCAGCACATAGTTTTTCTGCGAATGCTAAGTTATCTTTATTTGTCAAACTAACAATTTCTGCAATTTTATCTTTAGGAAAATCTTTATCAGCATATAATTTTTCTGCGAATGCTAAGTTATCTTTATTTATAACATTAAGTATACATGCAATTTTATTTTTTGGAAATTCATTATCATTCATTAGCTTTTTAAACAATTGCTTATTAGCTTTGTTAATACTTCTTAAACATGATATGCCGGTAGTATCATCACTATATATTGCATTTATATCATCAATCGTTTTGCAATCGTTCTTGATTGCATGTAATAAGTAATATTCATGGTTATAATTATAAAGGTTTATAAATTGCAACAATAAATTATCGTCAATATCATTTAAATCGGGATAGCATTTTCTAATTTCAGCTTTCACAATATCTAATATTTCATTAATTTTGCTCAAAGAGATTTCTTGATCTAATAACAAATCACGTACTAAACTACTATCGTGAAAACCAGCTTTATCAAGTAATTCTACTATATCTACAACATCTTTATTGCTTGAACGGATTATTGAATTGAGATTACGTTGTGCATATACTGATAAATTTCTATTTCCCATTTCTTTTATATTAGCAACAGCTCTAGTGTAATCAATATCTTTATTTTGACAAATGTATCGAAAATCATGATTTATATAATTATCAAATTGTTTATTATCATTAAAACAGGTTTTAAGTTCATTTAATAGATTTTTTGCACCTTTGTAATCTTGATTTGCAACTAAACAATATTCTTCCCAATCATAATCTTTTAAAACAGAAGTATTTTCAGTTAATTCAATTATATAGTCTGTAAAATCAACATGATTTTTCATATCTTCTGAATATAACATTTTTACAATTTCATCTTTTCTATCAAAAGAAGTATTTTCTGATTTTGATAATTTATTTAAAAAGTTAACAAAAGATTCTTTTGGTATTGTTGTTGGAGCATTACGATGTCTTACTCCCAATGCTCTTCCTTCCGGAGTTAATGAGTTAAGAAATTCAACCGTTTCTTTAATATTATTAGAATTAGCAATATCAATTAAAGTAGAATTTCCTAAGCTATATTCTTTTCCTCCTTCTTTATACTTGAAGTTTAACTTATATTGTTCAAGCATATCAGCAATTGTTCTCATTTGTTCAGTTTTTTCGGCAATTGTAGAATAAGAAACTCTGTATTCATCAAGTCCTATTTCCTTGAATCTCTTGCATTCTTTGGCATAAGATTTAATTACTTCTAAAGATAGATTTTCTTCTGTTAAACGATCAATATCACGTAGTCCAAATTGATATTCTTCCGGCAACAATTTGTTATATTCACTAATTTTAGTTGCAGTTGTTTCATTTAAATTTTGAAGCCTATAGTCGTATCCAAAGACATAATTCTCGAAATCTTCTATAGATAGTTTATTGTTATAAAGTTTAGATATTAGTGGTATTTTTTCGATTAACAAGTCTAAATATTCACAATATTCTAAGTTGCTAAATAAATTCTTATAATCCTCAAAATCATTGAGATCTGTAATATACTGTTTTAAGGTGTTAACATTTTCTTTATTCAAGTACTTAAATAATGTTGTATTTAGAGATTCTTCATCTACGTTTAATGCTGCTTCTATAAAACCTTTTCTAACTTGAGCATCTTTTAAATTAACTCCTGGAAACTCCATTTTTAATTCAAAAATCATTGTTCTAGCAACATTAATATATGTTTGAACGCCTTTGTTTTCACAATCTATATTCGCAATTTCCTCTGGAGTAAAACCTAATTCCAATAGATTAGACTTCGTTTCTTCTGGTGTTAGACTACTATTTTCTTTTAATTTAATTTCTTTAAATGGTACATCATCAGCCATATTTTTAATCGCACGAGTTGATTCCGGCAAATTCGCTTTCCATTCGTTGTATTGTTGAAAATACTCACCACCTAAACGTTGTCTTACTGCTTGATATTCTTCGGTTTTAGGCAAATTTTTCATTTCCTGTGTAATTTTGCTAAAATCTTCTCTGCTTTTAGCAGTTTTTAATTCTTTTATTAAGCGTTGTTGTATTTGAATTGGAGTTT
>URPS01000059.1 GCA_900549855.1 uncultured bacterium
AAAATAATATTAATATGTCTTATATTGATTCTCGACCATCAAAAAAAGAATTGGGTGAATATGTTTTCTATATTGACTTTGAAGGTCATATCAATGATGATAAAGTTCAAAAAGCTTTTGATAAAATAAAACCACTTGTAAAAATGTTTTATATAATCGGTTCGTATCATACGGTTTAAAAGAATTTTAATTTCTTAAAGCCGATATTTTTCCACCAATATTTACTCATTTACCCCTTTTGCGTAAAATTCATGTTTATACTATAATTAGACTGAGAAATTTTAGTATAACCAAATGGAAGCATCCGGCTTTCGAGTAGCCGGAGAAAGAAGGAAAAATGGTACCGGAAACAAAAAGTTTTCAATTAGAAATCGGCGGTAAGACCGTCACTGTAGAAACTGGAAAGTATGCACAATCAACTAATGGCAGCGTTACCGTAAGATGCGGAGATACAATGCTTTTTGTTCACTGTGTAGTAAGTAAAGAACCAAGAGTAGGGATAGACTTTTTCCCACTTCTTATTGATTATGAAGAAAGAATGTCTTCTATCGGACGTATCCCAGGGGGTTACAACCGTTCAGAAGGGAAAGCCAGTGACAAAGCTATTTTGGTTTCTCGTTTAATCGACAGACCAATCAGACCTTTGTTCCCTAAAGGATATAGAAACGATATTCAAATCGTTGCACAATTATTCAGCTACGACCAACAAAACCAACCTGATACATTGGCTATGTTAGGTGCTTCTTGTGCTTTAATGTTATCAGGAGCTCCTTTTGAAGGTCCTATCGGTGCTGTTAGAGTTTCAAAAGTTGATGGTCAACTTATTGCAAACCCAACTCACCAACAAGCAGACAAATCAGATTTAGATATCGTTGTTGCCGGTACTCACGACAGCGTTATCATGGTTGAAGCTGGCTGCAAATTCGTTACAGAAGACGACATTATGGAAGCTGTTGAATTCGCTCAAGGCGAAATCAGAAAACAATGTGAAGCTCAAGTTGAGTTCGCAAAAGCTTGTGGAGTTGTTAAGGAAGAATTCGTTAATCCTTATGACACAACAGAATTAAAAAATATCATTAACGAAGTTGCTCACGATATGATTTTTGATGCATATCACAACTTTGACAGAAAATATAGACAAGAAAAGCTTGAAGAAGCTAAAAAATTGGTTAAAGAAAGAGTTGAAGCTCTTCCGGAAGATCATTACATCCACCAAATCATTGAAGAAACAGGTATTGACTTTGTTGCAGAAGAATTCAAAGCTGCTGAAAAGAAAATTATGCGTGCTATGATTCTTGACGAAGGTGTAAGAGCTGACGGACGTAAACCAACCGAAGTTAGACCAATCTGGTGTGAAGTGGGTGTTATACCTAGAGCTCACGGTTCTGCGGTATTCACTCGTGGACAAACTCAAATCTTGTCTGTTGCAACACTTGCAGGCCCTGGTATGAAACAAGAGCTTGATGGTGTTGACCCTGAAACAGAAAAAACATATATGCACAAATATATTTTCCCAGGATTTTCTGTAGGCGAAGTTAAACCACTAAGAGGCCCTGGTAGACGTGAAGTAGGTCACGGTAACTTAGCTGAAAGAGCTAATGTTCCAGCTTTACCTTCACAAGAAGAATTTGGTTATACAATTCGTGTAACTTCTGATGTATTGGAATCAAACGGTTCTACTTCAATGGGTTCAACTTGCGGTTCTTCAATGGCTTTGATGAATGCAGGTGTTCCTGTTAAATGTATGATTGGCGGTGTTGCAATGGGTATGATTACAGAAGAAGGTAAAGAACCTGTTGTATTAACTGATATCCAAGGTATTGAAGACTTCCTTGGCGATATGGACTTCAAAGTTACAGGTAACGATGATGGTATTACAGCTCTTCAAATGGATATGAAAGCTAAAGGTATTGCAAATGAAACTTTGAGAAGAGCTTTGGCTCAAGCAAAAGAAGGTAGATTACATATCTTAGGTGAAATGAGAAAGGTTATTACAAAACCTGCAGATCATTTATCTCCATTTGCACCAAGTATTTCTACAATGACTATTCCAACTGAAGATATCGGAACAGTTATCGGACCTGGTGGTAAACAAATCAGAGCTATCATCGAAGCTTCAGGTGCTGAAATCGATATTCAAGATAGTGGTGTAGTAACAATTACATCTAATGACCAAGAAGGCGCAGCTATTGCTAAGAAAATGATTAAAGACCTTACTTTCAAACCAGAAGTAGGAATGGTAATTAAAGGTAAAGTCGTAAGAATCATTCCTATCGGTGCATTTGTTGAACTTGGCGGTGGAAAAGACGGTATGGTTCATATCTCTCAAATCTGTCAAGAAAGAATTGAAACAATTGAACCACACGTTAATATCGGTGACGAAGTAATCGTTAAGGTTATCAAAATCGATGATAAAGGTAGAATCAACCTTACTATCAAGGGTGTAACCGAAGAAGACAAAGCTAAATTGGAAGCTTAGTTTTTAGTTAAACTCGATTAAAATAAACAAAAACTTTCAGATTTTGCAATACAGAATCTGAAAGTTTTTTGTTTAATACCAATATTACTAACGTTTTTATATAAAAGGTATAAAAATTGCAGACAAAATGACAATTTTATTTTAAGCAAACAAAACAAAAAAAATTCACAAAATAATACATAACATCTCTTGAATAAAGAAATACCGTACTTGCTGAAAATACTATGCGTGCAATCTTTAACAACTAACCCAAAATATTACTCAAATCAAAAACATGCTCTGCACCAAGTTTAATGCTCTTCACTGCAGCTTGAACTCTATTAGACACCCCAAACTTTTTGTAAATTGATGCAACATGTGCTTTTGTTGTATGGTTGGAGATAAATAACTTTTCTGAAATTTCTTTATTGTTCAATCCTAATAATAACAAGTTAAGTACTTCTAGTTCTCTTTCCGTAAAAAGTTTTAGTAACACCGTATTTCCTCTTCTTCAACCTCATAAACCTTATTATATTTGTACAATATCACCGATAAATAGTCTATAAGCTCGGTGGCTACTTTTTTACACAATAAGCAATATTTATCATTAAGTTTTGTAACATTTTTTGCAAACACTGAAATTAGCTACATTTTCAATACTTTTTATATATAAGATGGTATAAATAGGAAGCAGTAAGATGGCACCGGAATTTGATTTACAATCAGCATTAAATAAGGCAATGAGCCAATTAGGCTCAATCAATTCTGATACTTCTAGCAAAGCTAGCGGTTCATCTGAATCTGCTTACGTTAATTCTGTTTGGGGATTAGTTCAAGACGGTCAAGAAGTTGCTCAAGGTAATGACGAACAAAAAGCAAAAGCTATGACAAACATTCTTGACGGTATCATGAACTTGATTTCCTTCTCAAAAAATCAAAATGCACAAGCTAACAAAGAAGTTAAGAAAAATTCTGATGCAATAAATAAAAATGAACAAGCTGCTGATAAAAAGGCACAAGAAATTCAACAATCAATTGAAAAAATTGTTGGAGATATTAGTTCAAACACTTCTAGTATCAATGACGCTTTAGCTGCTATTGAAAAACTTGGCGATAATGGTGATATCGCAAAAGTTCAAGAACAAATTCAAGAACAGTTAGATAAAATTGACCAAGCAAAAGAAGATTTAAAAGACCCTGATAAACGTGACAACGCACTTGAAACAATCAGTGCAGCAGCTAGTGCTATCGATGGCTTGGTAGCAAATATTCAAAACATCCAAAGTGTTATTGAAGAACAAAACACAATTGTTGAAGAAAATGTTAACAACATTTCTGAATTGATTTCAGATTCAGCAACTAAAATTTCAGAAGGTGTTACAGAACTTCAACAATATATTCAAAAAGGAACAGCCTTAGGAAGTGAATCAACAAGATTGACTACGCAAGGCGGCATTGATGTTCCAACTGGTAAAGCAGAAGTAAAAGCCGGTGAAGCAATTAATTCAAACGCAATCTCTGCTGTCGGTTCCGGTGGCAAAGGCGCTAAATTAATAATGGACGGCACACAAAGAGATTCTGCCGGACAAACAAGAATTCAAGGCGGTGCTAAAAACCTTCAATCATTAACCGCATCTATCGGTAAAATTGGAGGAGATTTAAGTTCATTAAGCGAATACACAAATTCTATCGGTAAAATCGGTGAAGGTGTTGCAAGTCTTGCTGAACAATACACTAATTCAATCCAACCTTATATTGAAGCTACCGGCACTTGGGATGTTGATGCAATAAAAGAAGCAAATACTGAATTGCAATCTCAAGTAAAAGCTTTTGATGGAACTCAAAATACTAACAACCAAAACGGACAAGAATTTAACTACGATAGCTCTAAGTTCAGAAAAGCATTTGGACTTTAATTTAGTTGAAAGTGGAAAGTTGTTTTAAAATAGTTAGTTGTTGTACTTACCAGCTTGCTTAACATCTACACGTCACCTTCAAAGCTTGACGTCAATAGTGCCACGTCATTGCGAGCGGGAGCGAAGCAATCCAGTCATAAGATATACTATTTTGATGCCTACTTCTGGATTGCCACGAAAATCACAGATTTTCTCGCAATGACGTGGCACATTTATATGTGAAAGAATGTGCCAAACTTGTAGTTGCAACTACAAATTATTTTTAAACAACTTTCCACTTTCAATTTTCCACTTTCAACTACACACGACACCTCATAACATCTAAACATCAAAAAAATATAAAGAATTTATAAAGTTTTTTAGCGAGTGTAAAATTTACACTCGCTAAAAACTTTTTGGCATGCGGATTGTGGCGAATTTATATACTCTTTATCCCTTAAAACCTTATGTACACTTGCGTTGACAATAATTTTAATTTGTGTTGCAATATTGTTATAGCCGTACTAAAAAAAGGAGATTCAAAATGACAACTAAGACTAAAAAGAACGTTGAATCTTTGGAAAAAAGCTTGGAAGCATCAAATGTTGTTGAAACACTTGACCAATTAGAAAGCTTAATTTCTAGAGTTCACAAAGCTCAAAGAATTTTCGCAACTTTCTCACAAGAAAAAGTTGACGCTATATTCAAAGCAGCAGCTACTGCAGCAGATAAGGCTCGTATACCTCTTGCTAGAATGGCTGTTGAAGAAACTGGCATGGGTATCTTAGAAGATAAAATTATCAAGAACCACTTTGCTTCTGAATATATTTACAACAAACATAAACACGCTAAAACTTGCGGTATCATTAAAGAAGACAAAATCAATGGTACAAAAGTTGTTGCAGAACCTCTAGGTGTTTTAGCAGGTATCGTTCCTACTACAAACCCTACTTCTACAGCTATTTTCAAATCTTTAATTTCATTAAAGACTAGAAACGGTATCATCTTCTCACCACACCCAAGAGCTAAAAAATCTACAATTGCAGCTGCTAAAATCGTTTTAGACGCTGCTGTTAAGGCTGGTGCTCCAGAAGATATCATCGGATGGATTGATGTTCCTTCAATCGAACTTTCAAGTGCATTGATGAAACACCCTAATATCGATTGTATCTTAGCTACAGGTGGTCCTGGCATGGTTAAAGCTGCTTATTCATCAGGTAACCCAGCTTTAGGTGTTGGCCCTGGTAATACTCCAGCTGTTATTGATGAAACTGCTGATATCAAAATGGCTGTTTCTTCAATCCTTATGTCAAAATCTTTCGACAACGGTATGATTTGTGCTTCTGAACAATCAGTAGTAGTTGTAGATAGCATTTATGAAGAAGTTAAAAAAGAATTCGTATACAGAGGTGCTTACCTTGTTAACGAAGGTCAACAACAAAAATTAATCGACCTTCCTCTTATTGATCCAAAAAGAGGAACTGCTCATCCTGACGTAGTTGGTCAAAAACCTCACAGAATCGCTGAATTAGCAGGTTTTGGCAACGAAGTTCCAGAAGATGCAAAAATTTTATTGGTTGAAAGACCTGAAGTTGATTGGGAAGATCCATTCTCAAGAGAAAAATTATCACCAGTTCTAACTCTTTACAGAGCTAGCGACTTTGAAGACGCTACAGAAAAAGCTTACCACCTAGTAAGCAAAGGTGGCGCTGGTCACACTTCAGTTCTTTACACAGACGAACGTAAAAAAGACAGAATCAACATGTTTGGCGAAAAAATGCCAACTTGTAGAGTTCTAATCAACTCTCCATCATCTCAAGGTGGTATTGGTGACTTGTTCAACTTCAGACTTGAACCATCACTAACTCTAGGCTGCGGTTCTTGGGGCGGTAACGCTGTTTCAGGTAACGTTGGCGTAGAAAACTTATTGAACTACAAAACCGTTGCTGAAAGGAGAGAAAATATGTTATGGTTCAAAGTTCCTTCTAAAGTTTACTTCAAGAGAGGTGCTACTGACTTAGCTCTTCGTGAATTAGAAGGTAAAAAACGTGCATTTATCGTAACTGATAGATTCTTATTCAATTCAGGTGCTGTTAATGCAATCACTAATGTACTTGATGAAATCGGTATTGAACATGAAGTATTCTTCGATGTTAAACCGGATCCAACATTATCTACAATTGACCAAGCTATGGCTATTATGAAACCATTTGAACCTGATGTAATCATTTCATTAGGTGGCGGTTCTCCAATGGACGCAGCTAAGATTATGTGGTTATTGTACGAACAACCTGATACAAACTTTGAAGATATCGCTATGAGATTTATGGATATCAGAAAGAGAATTTGCAGAATCCCTGAATTAGGTAAAAAAGCTACTATGGTTGCTATCCCTACAACTTCTGGTACTGGTTCTGAAGTTACTCCATTCGCAATCATTACTGATGACCAATCTCACGTTAAGTACGCTATTGCAGATTACGCATTGACTCCAAACATGGCAATCGTTGACCCTAACTTCGTTGATGGTATGCCAAAAGGCTTGACTGCTGCATCTGGTATCGATGCTTTAGTTCACGCATTTGAAGCTTACGTATCTTGTATGGCAACTAACTTCACTAACTCAAACGCTTTAGAAGCATCTAAGTTAGTATTCAGATACTTAGAACGTTCTTACAAGGAAGGTGCTAACGATCCTATCGCTAGAGAAAAAATGCACTACGCTGCTACAATCGCAGGTATGGCATTCGCTAACTCATTCTTAGGATTGTGCCACTCTATGGCTCACAAACTTGGTGCTATGTACCACGTTCCTCACGGCGTTGCTAACGCATTGTTATTCAGACAAATCATCAAATACAATGCTTCTGATGCTCCACACAAACAAGCAATCTTCCCTCAATACAAATTCCCTAACGCTAAGGCTAAATATGGTCAAATCGCTGATGAATTAGGCTTGGGCGGTAAGAATGATGATGAAAAGGTTGAATTGTTAATCAAGGCAGTTGATGAATTGATGGATAAGATTGACCTTCCTAAGTCAATTAAAGACTTCGGTGTTGATGAAAAAACATTCATGGATAACTTGGACGAACTTGTTGAATTGGCATTCGATGACCAATGTACAGGTGCTAACCCAGCTTACCCATTGATGTCTGATATCAAACAAATTTACATCGACGGTTATTATGGTAATGTTTAATTAAATATTAAATATTAATAATTTAAACGGTGCGCTCTTAAGAGCGCACCGTTTTTATGCTTTATATATTTGTCGTGTTCAATGAAAAATGTTGAACACGAACTACAGGCTTATGTTTTTGTTGGGGTAAAACCCCAACCTACTACCTTCTATTATACCAGTATATGCCTTCCATTGCGCCAATATCTTGCGCTATATCAAATTTTCCAACTACATTATATTCATTACTTTTAGAATTCCATTTGTATATAGTACCAGTATTTAAATCAACGGCCTCGTCATCACTTAGGTCTTTCAAAGCATCTGCAATATTGTCATTGTAGTGTTTGTACTGTTTACCAAATATTGGAATCATAGATTTTATTATACCACCGACTCCACTTGTGTCATATTTTTTCATATCTTTATTTTTAGTTAAAAAGTTATTATATTCAGCAACTTTATCTTTATTAGTGTAGATACCTTTCTTACTTTTTGTATAAGATTTTCTTCCTATTTCATTGCCTTTTTTATCCCTTATAATAACATTAAAGGCATTGGCACTTTCATTTAGCTTTTCTTCGTAGGAACCATTAGCCCTTATTTTTACATCTTTTCTTTTGGTCACTGATGCAGTACCATTATCATCATTTATACTTTCATATCCACAAATAAGATTTTTAAGAAAATTTTTGTATTGACTTAGTTTTTCTTCGGCTTTTGAGTAGTGATGACGTATCAATACTTTTTTGTCACTATCATAATCATCGTTATTTCCATAATAAACCTTACTATATAAATCATCCAGTTCTTGTTCAGCCCCTGCTAGCAGTTTTGCTAATTGATCTTTTTCTTTCGTGGTATCAATTTTACCATTATTGTTTTCTCCATTTTTTGATAAATTCTGGATTTTAACATCCAACTTTTGTAAAATTTTGTCAAATTGATTCATAAGAACTCCTTTCATTTTTGATAATATTAATATGTTCTACAATTTCTATATCGGCATTTTTTACGTAAACTTTAGGGCTTTTTGGGGGAAAAGTTGAGCACATCACTACTACTACTACTACTACTACTACTACTACTACTACTACTACTACTACTACTACGTTTGCGCCAATTGTAACAATTTTTCTAGTTTCTTAACAATTGGATATATATTAAAATAATTAATTCATATTTTTTAACAATCACTCATTTTTTTGTTGATATGCATTTTATGGACTAAAAGAATTGTTAATAAAAAGCTGGATTGCTTCAGGCTAATCGCCTTCGCAATGACTTGGCGTAAGACTACCGGCTTGGCGTCATTGCGAGAAAATCTTTGATTTTCGTGGCAATCCATTGTAAATAACAAGCAGTTTGTAGGTCGTGTTGGACAATGGACATCCAACACGACATTAATATTCGATATTGCACATTCGGAGAAAAACTGTTATAATATCCGTAGAATATTCGGAGTTTAGTATGATGTATATCTATCAAAATCCAGACTGGCACAGATTTGTATGGGACGGAGAAAAAGTTCAAAACTTACTTTTTGATATCAAAAAAGCACAAGGATATTTGCTTGGCAAAATGGATACTCTTGGCTTTGAGGTTAAAAATAATGCTTACATGCAAGTCTTAACAGAAAACATTATTAAATCTTCTGAAATTGAAGGCGAAATTTTGGATAGGCACTCAGTTTGTTCATCAGTTGCACATAGACTGGGGATTGATATTGGCGGAGAAATTAATTCATCAAGACATATAGATGGTGTTGTTGAAATGATGTTAGATGCCACGCAAAATTTTACAGAAGCAATGACAAAAGAAAGGCTTATTGGTTGGCATGCAGGAATTTTCCCAACCGGTTATAGCGGTATTTACAAAATTAATATTGGCGATTATAGAAAAGAAGGTATGAAAGTTGTTTCTGGTTATCTTGGCAAGGAAAAAATTCACTATAAAGCACCTGAAGCCAATCTCGTTGAGTCTGAAATGAACGATTTATTGTATTACATAAATAATGACAATACCGATGATATTATAAAAGCCGGAATTGTTCATCTATGGTTTGTTATTATTCACCCATTTGATGATGGCAATGGGCGTATAACAAGAGCTTTAACAGATATGTTATTAGCCAGAAGTGATGAAAATAAATTTAGATTCTATTCTATGTCATCACAAATTCAAAAAAACAGAAAAAGTTATTATAATATTTTAGAAAAAACGCAAAAAGGTTCGATGGATATTACTGATTGGCTTGTTTGGTTTTTAGAAAATCTATTGCAAGCAATTTCTTCGAGTGATGAAATATTAGCTAACGTTATACAAAGAGCAGAATTTTGGCACAAGCACTCTGAAACTATCTTTAATGAAAGACAAAAAAAAGTTTTAAACAGATTTATGGATAATTTTGAAGGGAATTTAACTTCTACTAAGTGGGCTAAAATGTGTAATTGCTCACAAGATACTGCAGGTAATGATATTAAAGATTTGATTAATAAAAAAATTCTTAAAAAAATCGGTGATGGCAGAAATACACATTATGCGTTAAAAAAATAACTTGGACGAACTTGTTGAATTGGCATTCGATGACCAATGTACAGGTGCTAACCCAGCTTACCCATTGATGTCTGATATCAAACAAATTTACATCGACGGTTATTATGGTAATGTTTAATTAAATATTAAATATTAATAATTTAAACGGTGCGCTCTTAAGAGCGCACCGTTTTTTTTAATAAAAATTTAGAAAAATTAAATAATTTTTCTAAATAAAAAGCCTAATTCTTTCAAATTAGGCGCTATAGATTGGGGAATTAAATTAGTAAGATGGATTGGTATATATAATTAAAATTTGTTTAAACATCTCTTACTTATTGTTTCGTTCGAGATATAAATGTTACTCGGGATTTCATATCCATTGCAAACAATCTCATTTCATCCATCAAAATATAGGATTTATCTACTGTTGGATTGTCTTGAATATAAAAATCTCTTGATATTTGTGTTGCCATTGCATTAATATTATAAGTTTCCAATAAAGCCATAGTAGTACCTCATCTTCTCAATCTCGCTGATGAAAGAGCATATTTACTTAAGCCCTCATCTACCACAGGCTTTAAGTCAATATTACTTAAACCCTTTTGATATCAGGGGAGTTTACTCAAGTGATAATACAATTTACTGCACTTAAATTATTTTATCTTTTGTTCTCTCATATTTGTCTTACATATATATAAAGTATATTTATATTTCTCGATTTCAAGAAAAGACATCATTGTTACATTTCTTTACATAGCAAAGCTTTCGTGTTCAAAAATCTTTTCTTATTATAATTGCTTTTTAGCCAATTATTGTAACAAATTGTAAATATTAGTCAAAATTTCCTAAAGTTTTTAGAAAATGTGCCGATATATATTATATATCATATAAGAGGTGTGTATCATGTCAAACTTCACAGTAAACGGAGTATACTCCTACACAAGCGCAAATCTGTACTCTTACTTAGGCAGAGTCCCAACAAATTCTGCTGCTTTAGAAAGAGCATTTGATGATTTCGATATTACGCCTACAGGTAAAACTGATGATTTGAAAAAGCTAAATGCTGCTATGTATGAAGATTATTCAAAGCAGGTTCAAGAGCAAATCAACAATCAAAACAATCAGCAATCTGTTCCATGGGCAAGTTTATGTGCGCAAATCGGAATTCAAGCGACAGGTGATTACGACAAAGATTATGCAGCCTTTAACAATGCAATCCAATTGTTGAGTCAAAGTGCAATTGATGGTCAGGCAATGACATACTTTGCAGGATTAAGATCAGAAGCTCAACAGGCATTCGGTCTGACTAATAGACCGGCTGCACAAGATGCGCCAATTACTTATCAAACATATCAGGCGCAATTTATGTCATAGGTGTTGGGGCGGTTATACCGTGGACTAGCCGCCCTTTTGGTTTTTACTTTATGATATAAAATCAAATTTTTTCCTTATGTTATAATTAACATAAGGATTTTTGTTATGAATATACTTATTACAGGAGCCGGAAAAGGCATTGGAAAAGCTATCGCAGAAGAATTAGGAAAAGACAACGACATTTTTGCTATTGGCAGAAATGAAGAACGACTTAAACATTACAAAAATTATTTTATATGCGATTTAACTAATAATGACGAGCTTGAAAAACTTGGTAAATATATTAAAGCTAATAAGGTAGATATTTTAATTAACAACGCAGGCGAATATATATATTCTCCCATTGAACAAATGTCTATTAAACAAATTGAACATATTACCAAAACTAATTTTGAAGCACCATTATTTCTAATTTCTCAAGCAATACCGTACATGAAATCACAAAAGTGGGGACGAATTGTTAACATCGGCTCAATTAGCGGAGTAATGGGCGAAGCTAATGCCAGTTTATATTCTGCAACAAAGTCCGGATTGTTTGGTGCTACAAAAGCGTTAGCTCTTGAACTCGCTGAATATGGAATTACAGTTAACACAATTAACCCCGGATGGGTTGACACTGATATGGGTAATTCATCCGCAGAAGACGGAGATTTCACAAAAGAAGAAATTGTTGAATGTATTCCGCAAAGACGTTTTGTTGAGCCCAAGGAAGTCGCCGGCATGGTGAAATATTTAATTTCTCCGGAAGCGAAAGGGGTTACAGGACAAGCTATAAATTTATGTGCCGGATTGACTTGTGGATGTTAAAGAAGTTGAAAATGGAAAGTGAAAAGTGGAAAGTTAATTTTAAGATTTAAAAAATCCCCTCACCCGAATTTCTAAGTTTCGCACAGCTCAACTTGAAATTCTACCCTCTC
>URPS01000060.1 GCA_900549855.1 uncultured bacterium
TCTCCCGCTCAATGGATGTTGCGGGCGAGAATTAAGTTTTAGAAGAGTCTGTACCCTCCCCCGATGAGAGGGAACGCTAAAAGCCCGCTTCATATCTACAACTTCAATACTAAATTTTGGGTTGTTTTATTATTTTAACCAAGAAATTGAAAAAATCAAGAAAAAAGATTATAGAGTAGAAATTACAAATACAGGTGGCAAACTTGTCGGTGGTTTAATTGGTGGCATTGGCGGATATTTATTGGGCGAAAAATTATGTTCGTAATATTTGTATAAAAATTTACAAAAAAGTAACCCTATTTTGCTCTTACAAACTTAGATAAACAATTGACAAAAGTTAAAAAATAGTAAATAATAGAAATATAGGGAACCTGAGTACAAGGTTCGAGATTGTACTCAGTCCACCGTTCTCTATAAAGCATATAAAGAACTTAAAAATAGTAGCAATAGTACTGCTACTATTTTTATTAGCAATTTAATGCTCATAGTCGCATCCTCCTTCCTAGCTTAATTCCACCAAATTACTGTTGTGCTAGTGGTAGGAGCTTTAACGGTTTAGTCCCCCTTATTTCTTTATTAATGTTCAAAACGTTTACTATTATACCATATTACGGCTATTAATTAAATAAATAATTTAATTGATAATAACCCTACCTTGCGCCACATTATGGTTTATGTTATTCTTTAGGAAAAAAGATAATAGAATAGTATAATTAAGGAGTCCCTATGATTTCAGTAAACGATTTAAAGAATGGTTTAACACTAGAACTAGACAATGGTCTATGGAACGTTGTTGAATTCTTGCACGTAAAACCTGGTAAAGGCGCAGCTTTCGTTAGAACAAAACTTAAAAACGTTGAAACAGGTAACGTAGTTGAAAAAACATTCAGAGCCGGTGAAAAAGTTGCTAAGGCTACACTTGACCGTAGAGAAATGCAATACTTATACAAAGATGGCAAAGATTACGTTATGATGGATAACGAAACATACGAACAACTTCAACTAACAGAAGACCAAGTTGGTGATGGCAAAAAATATCTTAAAGAAAACATGATTGTTCAAGTTCTTAAGCACGATACTAGAATTATAGGTGTTGATATTCCTGCTCACGTTGAGTTGGAAGTTGTTGATACTCCACCTGCTGAAAAAGGGAATACTGCTCAAGGCGGTACAAAACCAGCTACACTTGAAACAGGCGCAGTTGTTAACGTTCCTTTCTTTGTATCAAATGGTGACATAATCAGAGTTGATACAAGAAGCAATGAGTATTTGGATAGAGTTTAGAAAACGTCATTAGGTTTTTAAGTCATTAAGACGTTAAGTTCGTTTTAGATATAATGAACTTAAGGACATAACGACTTAGTGGCTTAACGACTTTTTTAAAGGAGATTTTTAATGAAATTTGAATCAGATTATATAGAAAAATTAGCAAAAATCATTGCTGACAATGATTTAACAGAAATATCACTGGAAGATGGTGAACAAGCAATCACTATCAGAAAGGATTTGCCGGAAGTTAATATGGTAGCTTCTGCTCCTGCAGTTGCTACGACACCAGCTCCTGTTCAAGCAGCTCCACAAGCTTCTGCTCCACAAGCTACAACTAAAGAACCGGAAGCAAAAGGCAAAGCTATTACTTCACCAATGGTAGGTACTTTCTACGCAGCATCTTCTCCGGAAGCAGCTCCATTTGTAGAAGTTGGTTCTACAGTTAATGTTGGGGATGTTGTTTGTATTATTGAAGCAATGAAATTAATGAACGAAATCAAAGCTGAACAAGCCGGCAAAGTTACACAGATTTGTGTTAAAAACGGTGACCCAATTGAATTTGGTCAAGTTTTGATGTATGTGGAATAGTTAGTTGATAGTGAATGGTGAGTAGTGAGTGGTGATTTTATGCTAATCACAATTCACTGTTCACTCTTCACTACAAGGGAAAAAGGGTTATGTTTAAACGAGTTTTAATCGCAAATAGAGGCGAAATCGCCGTTAGAGTTATAAGAGCGTGTAGAGAATTAGGAATTCCTACAGTTGCTGTGTATTCACAAGCAGATGCAAAGTCACTTCACGTAAGACTTGCAACTGATGCTTATTGTATTGGACCTGCTCCAAGTTCTCAAAGTTATTTGAGCATTCCTGCAATAATTTCAACCGCTCTAATGACAGGCTGCGACGCTATTCACCCTGGATATGGTTTTATGTCTGAAAGAGCTGATTTTGTTGATATATGCTCTGAACACGGCATTAAGTTTATCGGGCCGTCTGCTGATTCAATGAGAAAAATGGGCGATAAGGCTACTGCTCGTAAGACAATGATTGAAAATAATGTTCCTGTAACACCGGGGACTGGGCTTTTGGAATCTTTGGAACAAGCTAGAGAATTTGCTCACAAAGCCGGTTATCCAATCATCTTGAAAGCTACTGCCGGTGGTGGTGGTAAAGGTATGAGAATTGTTAGAAGCGACGACGAGCTTGAAACAAACATGAACCTTTGCCAAATGGAAGCTGAAAAATTCTTCGGCAACCCAGGAATTTATGCAGAAAAATTCTTAGAAAACCCTAGACACATTGAGGTTCAGATTTTAGGTGACTCTTTTGGTAATGTTATTCACTTAGGTGAAAGAGATTGTTCTATTCAGAGAAGACACCAAAAATTATTAGAAGAAGCTCCATCACCTGCTATTGATGAAGCGACCAGAAAAGAAATGGGTGCTGCAGCTGTTCGTGCGGCTAAGGCTATTGGTTATGAAGGTGCAGGTACTTGTGAATTCTTGCTTGACCACGACGGCAAATGGTACTTTATGGAAATGAACACTCGTGTTCAGGTTGAGCACTGTGTTACAGAAATGATTTCACAGATTGATATTGTGAGAGAACAAATTCTTGTAGCTTCCGGCAAGAAGTTAGGTTATACACAAGATGACGTGCTTTTGAGAGGTCATGCAATTGAATGTCGTATTAATGCAGAAGATCCGGAACACGACTTTATGCCTTGCCCTGGAAAAATTGACGGATATTTTGCTCCAGGGGGATTCGGCATAAGAGTTGATTCTCATGTATACCCAGGGTATTCAATTCCGCCTTATTACGATTCAATGATTGGTAAATTAATATGTTGGGGTGAAAACAGAAACGAAGCAAGACGCAGAATGTATCAAGCTTTGAAAGAATATGTTGTAACAGGTATCAAGACAACAATTCCGTTCCACCAACAAATTGTTGAGGATGAAGTATTTATGAGCGGTAAATTCAATACCGGATTTATAGAAGATTTCTATAAAAGACAAGGTAAAGAGTTTAAAGCTGAATAATTAAAAAGATATAAGATAGGAGCGAAAAAATTTCGCTCCTATTTTTTATGCCAATTTTATAACAGTCATTTGTCATGCAATGCCTGACCTGCTAACACTTAATTTTAAGCTGATTGTAATTTTATATCATACTTGTAACCAAGTCCATTCAAAAGTTTAAATGCTGTTTCTAAGCGTGGCTGTTTATTACCATTAACAATTTCTGATAAATTACTACGGTCAATATCTAATTTTCTTGCAAGTCTACTGATTTCACCATGCCCGCTAGATTGAACTCGAGCCTTTACTACATAAGTTAAACATCGGATAAAAGTTTCAATATCACCATCAGAAAGAAACTCACTTAATGTTAATTCAACCCAATTTCTTTGATATTCAGGGTCTTGAAGATGTTTTATTTGTTCTTCTTCCCAATTAGGCGCTTGTTTAATATAATTTTTTAATTTATTCTTATCTAACATATTATAAATTCCTTTCAATAAAGTCATTAAAATACTCGTTACATTGCTTTATTACTTGTTTCTGGTCTTTCTTTTCACTACCACCAATAAACAATATTAAAATATCATCTAAATCATAATAGTATATTCTATAACCTTTTCCAAAGTCCATACGCAACTCGGATAATTCCGATTTTTGTAATGTATGGTGGTCACCATATAATCCACCTCTTAGCTTATCAATTCTTTTATCAACTCTAAGTTGAATAGATTTATCAAGCTTGTTATACCACTCAATATAAGGACAAGAATTATCTATAGAGTAATAATATACAATTTGTTTTTCCATATTTTAATTGTAGTCTTAGCCTACAAATTTGTCAAGCTATTATATTAAAAAAATCCTAACAATGCAGTATATGTAACAAATTACACTTATTCAACTGTTAGGTTGTTACATTTTTTTGTTCTTTATTATACAATAGTTTTAAGGTTATAAGCACTAGAGGTAAAAATGTTTAACGAAATTAAAACTCACGAAATCACTGTCGATATTGTAATTTTAACAATTAAAGATGACGCATTGCAAGTTTTACTTGTTAAAAGAAACAACGAGCCATTCAAAGATAAATGGGCGATTCCCGGAGGATATGTTAGAATGTCCGAGAATCTTGATGAAGCAGCGATGCGAGTTTTGAAAGAAAAAACTAATGTTGACAACATTTATCTTGAACAGCTTTATACCTTTGGTGACCCTCTAAGACACCCTGTTTCCAGAGTTATAACCTGTGCATATTTTGCACTAATAAGAGCGGAAGATTTCAATGTCGTTACAACCGCAGAACTTGCTTGGCATAAAGTTTCTGATTTGCCACCTCTAGCGTTCGACCACAAAGAAATTATTGAATACTCTTTGAAACGTACTCGTGAACGTTTAGAAATGTGTCCGGTTGCGTACCAACTTCTGAATGAGAAATTCACACTTACTGAAATGCAAAAAGCTTATGAAATGATTATGGAAAAGAAATTGGATAAGCGCAATTTCAGAAAAAAAGTTATTACGACCGATGGTTTAAGAGAATTAAACGAGTTTTCAAAATCATCATCAAAACGTCCGGCTCGCTTGTATACATTTGATAATATCAAATTGAACTCAAAAAGAGCTCACTTTATCAAAAAAGCGGTCAAGGGATAAAACAAAACACAAATCAAAAAATAATTTAATTACCAAAAGGAGAATAAATGTTAACAATTTTTTGGACAATTTTAGTTCTTTCAGCATTATTACTAATCGTTTTAATTCTTATGCACTCACCTAAAGGCGATGGTATCGCAGGGATAGGTAATGCTGCTCAAGTATTTTCTTCACAAAAAAGTGCAGAAAAAGGTTTGAACAAATTAACCGGTATCGTTGCAGCAGTTTTTATTGTTTGCGTATTTTTATTAGGTTTTGGCATAATCAAATAATTACGAGGAAACATGCTTAATCAATTTTCAAGAACCGAACTTTTATTAGGAAAAGACGGCATAGAAAAGCTTGCATCTTCTCGTGTTGCAATTTTTGGAATTGGTGGAGTCGGCGGCTATACTGTAGAAGCTCTTGCAAGAAGTGGAATTGGTACTTTTGACCTGATTGATGATGACAAAATTTGCATTACAAATATCAACAGACAAATCTATGCTTTAAGAAGTACTGTTGGCAAATATAAAGTTGATGTTGCCAAAGATAGAATTTTGGATATTAATCCTAATGCAGTTGTTAACACTTATAAAACATTTTACACTCCAGAAACTGCTGATGAATTTGATTTCAGCCAATATGATTATGTAGTTGATGCGATTGATACAGTTGTTGGAAAACTTAAAATTGTAGAGAAAGCTAAAGAAGCTAAAATTCCTGTGATTTCTTCCATGGGCGCAGGCAACAAAATGAATCCGGCTTTATTTGAAGTTACTGATATATTTAAGACTTCTGTTTGCCCACTTGCAAAAGTTATGCGACAAGAGCTTAAGAAAAGAAAAATCAGAAAGCTCAAAGTAGTTTATTCAAAAGAAATTCCGATTAAACCAAATGACGATATAGAAATCAGCTGTAAAAAACATTGTGTTTGCCCTCCGGGGACAGTGAGAAAATGTACCGCAAGAAGACAAATCCCTGGTAGTAATGCTTTTGTACCTTCGGTTGTTGGCTTGATTATTGCAGGAGAAGTCGTTAAAGATTTGATTGGCTATGGAAAGTAATCGAAACAGATTGCTAATATATATTAATTAATCACAATAATTTCCGGAAAACAGCAAAAACGTAGAGAAAGAATACTTGTTCCAAGTCCACGAGAAACTATCATTGTGTTTTGTGCTTCATTAAAAACGTGTTTTTGTGCAAATTTTGTCCCAAATTTTGATGGTGCAATCAATGCTCCTACAAACGGCATTCTGACTTGCCCGCCATGAACGTGTCCGGCAAGTATTAAATCAACTTTTTTATCGAGGTCTGAATAAACATCCGGATTGTGAGTCATAAGAATAGTTTTACCTAAACATCCTTGCAATGCTTTTTTAGAATCAGGAGAACCAGTTTGTAAATCGTCAACTCCGGCAATTGTAATATCACCTATCCTTACATTTTCATTAACAAGAACAGTTACGCCATTATTTTTAAGCGTTCTTATGATTTTTTCTTTGTTGTACCAGCCATCATGATTGCCTACAATACTGACTATCGGAGCTTTTATTTGTTTAAAAATCTTTACCTGCTCTTCAATTGGCATAGTATTTTCGCCATTATGCCCTTTTACATAATCGCCACCAAACAATACCAAGTCCGGATTTTGTTTATTAATTGTGGCAACAATTTTTTCTAATCTTGTTTTATCGTGTTTTGCGATATGAAAATCTGAAGCAAAAACTATTTTTTTATCTTTTAAAGCTTCCACCTGAAAATGCCTAACAACAATTAAATTGGGCTCAATAAAAAATGCCCAGATAAATAGTAAAAAACATATTGTTAGAATAATTTTTGCCATGCTCATATTTTATCAAAATTATGCTAGAATTAAAACAGTTGGAGGACTAAATATGATTAACGAAAAATTACAAGAAGCATTTAATGATCAAATTAACAAAGAGCTTTATTCAGAGTATCTTTACCACGCTATGAAAATTTATTTTCAAGAACTTAACCTTCAAGGGTTTGTAAATTGGTTTGATGTTCAAGTTCAAGAAGAAAGAGCGCATGCCGTTGGCATGATTAATTACCTTAATGACAGAGGCGGAAAAGTTGAACTTCGTGCAATTGATAAACCTGTGGTTGAAGGTACAACTCCATTAGAAGTGTTTGAACATGTTTTGCGTCATGAAGAATATGTAACTTCAAGAATAAACGCATTAGCTGATGTAGCGGAAGAAGTTCGTGATAGAGCAGCAATGCACCTTCTTGATTGGTATATAAAAGAACAGGTTGAAGAAGAAGCAAACGTTGGCGGAGTTTTGGCAACATTGAGATTAATCGGTGAAGATAAAAAAGCTTTGTTGATGCTAGATAAAGATCTTGCAACAAGAACATTCGTAGCTCCGGTTATCGGATAAATAATTTTGGGTGCGCAAATATGCGCACCCTACTTTTTAAAAACGCAACTGCACATAGGGCTATATGCGACAAATATCTTGATAACCAGTTAAAATTCTTAGTATGTATAACTTTTCATTTGAGAAGGTATAAATAATTTGATAATGTCTTGCAACAATGCAAATACGTACATCTCTTGAAGAGAATTTTGATTTAAATCCGCGACTTGGAAAAGCCAAAAGACTTTCAAAATTTTTATCAAATACATTTAACAATTTTTCTGCGGCATCTTTATTATCACTAGCAATGTATTCAAAAATTTTCAACATGTCTTGGTGTGCAGGAATGGTTATAATTAATTTTATATTATTGGGCATACTTTTTTCTTAATTCTTCCATTACAAAATTGCCATCTAAAACATCATTATTTTCCATTGCATTCCAGCCAATTTCAATTTCTTGATTAAATTCGTCAATATGTTTTTGTGACACAGAAGTTTCTGCTATTGCAATATTAATTGCAGCATTAATAGCCTCATTTATAGAAGTATAAATTCCTGCTGCAATTTGGTTTTGAATAAACTTTTCATTATCTGGAGATAAAGATATGTCCATAAATCACTCCTTTGTTATATTAATTATAACAAATATGCAATATTACTTCAACAAAATAAGCCAATCTACTCACACCATCTTAAATAGCCTTCATCCGTAAAAGTAGCAGAGCGAACACATTTATCACCTTCTGCAATATTGTATGTTATAGGTTTATTTTCTGATGAAATATCTAAAGATTTTGTTATTTTACCATCTTTATAAGTTACATAAGTTTCGCCATCTTTTTGATAGTCAGTTATTTTTGTTTTATTATCGCCCAAATACTCTGTTATTTTTTGGCTTCCATCTTCACCAAATTCTATTCTAATATTGCCATCATTCAATTCTTTCAAACTACCATTGCCATAAAATGAATACACATCACTCGGGCTATTTTTAGCAATATTTTCTATCTTATCTTTATCAAATTTCTCGGTTGGCATTACATCTGCATCGTTTAAAACATCACGCTCCATAAAGTTTGGAACAGTGGTGTTTTTAAATTCTGTAACGCCAATTACAGCACCTTTATTTAATTCAATATTTTTATTTACTTCTGTGTTTCCGACTTGTTTGCCCACACGAATACTTTTTACATTATTCTTAGAATCTAATTGAACATCTATTGAGTCTTTGTAATTTTTGCTAGCTAAAGTTAATGTTAAAGTAGGATTTGCCATGTATAAATCCTTACTGTAACATTTTCTTGAACCATCAGGGAAAATCTGTACTTTTTCTATATTTTCAACCCTTCCACTTCTATAAAGAGTTCTATAATGTGTGTCCGACTCGTCTTCCGGATACTCTAACACCTCAGTCCAATTATAAGCAGATTCACTGTTTTGTTCCTTCAATATTTTGCCACTATATAAATCTCTGATTTGAATTTTACCTACCTTCTCTGGAGCATTCTCATCGGGATAATATTTTGTTTCAAATTTACCATCATCAGCTACTACGTACTCCAGTTGACCATAAGGGTTATAAACTTTTTTACCCTCAACTTGATTCATTTCAGTATTCTTTGGTAATATTAATTCTGCCGGTTTATGCTCAAAATCATTCTTGTTTTTAATCAAGCTCATATTATAAATTCCAAGTGACTCCAATCCTGCCATTGTATAATTATCAATCGGATTGGTTACAGCTTGTTGTCGATTTTCTTGAATAGTTTGTGGTTTGTTAGCTTGAACATTTTGAACATAAAAATTGGAGTTAATTCCATTTACCATAAATTTCACCTACATTAATACACTATATATATAATATAAGTACAGTGATTCGTAAAAATTGCCACCTAAAAACACTTTGTTAATTTTTATTTACATAAAATGAACTTAACGACCTAAAGACCTAATGACCTAACGACTTATCCTTAATATTTGTGCCATTTTAAATGTTTGTGGTATAATTAGTTTATAGAAAAAGATTTTTATTTATTGAGGGGGATAAATGGCACAAGGGTATGACGCTAGTAATATACGTGTATTAGAAGGTTTGGAAGCTGTTAGAATGCGTCCCGGCATGTATATCGGTTCAACTTCACAAAGAGGTTTGCACCACTGTATTTATGAAATCGTTGATAATTCAATCGACGAATCTCTTGCAGGTTATTGTACAGAAATCCACGTAACTGTCCATAAAGACAATAGCGTTACCGTAGAAGATAATGGTCGTGGTATTCCGGTTGATATAAAACCGGAAACAGGAAAATCTGCTCTTGAAATCGTACACACAGTACTTCACGCAGGCGGTAAATTCGGTGATGGCGGTTATAAAGTGTCAGGCGGACTTCACGGCGTTGGTGCATCTGTAGTTAACGCACTATCTGAAAAAATGGTTGTAGAAGTTTCTCGTGATGGTTTTGTATGGCGTCAACAGTACCTTAGAGGTGAGCCAACCGGACCGGTTGAAAAAACTGTTCCTACAACAAAAACAGGTACTAAATCAACTTTCTGGCTTGACCCTGAAATATTTACGGAAACAACTGAAATTGATGTAGACGTTATCGCTACTCGTTTCAGAGAAATGGCTTTCTTAAACAAAGGGCTTAAAATTATTCTTCATGACGAAAAGGATACAGGAAAAGATGAAACTTACCACTATGAAGGCGGTATAGGAAGTTATGTTGCATTTCTTAATCACAACAGAACTGTTATGTTTGATGAGCCTATCTACATGGAAAAAATCGTCGACAAAATCAAGGTTGAAGTTGCAATGCAGTATACAGACTCTTACAACGAATCAATCTTGTCATTTGCTAACAACATCAACACTCACCAAGGTGGTACTCACTTAACAGGTTTCCGTAACGCAATCACTCGTGTATTGAATGATTACGCAAGAACAAACAAAATTCTTAAAGATTCAGAACAAAATCTTTCAGGTGATGACGTCAGAGAAGGTTTGACTGCAATTGTTTCCGTAAAAATCGAAAATCCGGAATTTGAAGGTCAGACAAAAGAAAAATTAGGCAACTCTGAAGTTATGCCTGCCGTTCAAGATGTTGTTAAAGAAAAATTGCAAGAATGGTTAGAATTCAATCCGAAACTTGCCAGAACAATTATTGAAAAAACACTTCAAGCTCAAAGAGCACGTGAAGCAGCACGTAAAGCAAGAGAACTTACAAGAAGAAAATCAGTTTTAGAAAACTCTACACTTCCAGGGAAACTTGCCGATTGTTCAAACAGAGAACCTGAAAAATGCGAAATCTACATCGTTGAGGGTGATTCCGCAGGTGGTTCTGCTAAACAAGGCAGAAACAGAATGTTCCAAGCAATTTTGCCATTAAGAGGTAAAATTCTTAACGTTGAAAAAGCAAGACTTGATAAAATCTATGCTAACAACGAAATTCAATCAATGGTTCAAGCATTCGGTATTACAATTAGTAAAAACGAAGAGGAATTCAACTTAGAAAAATTGCGTTACCACAAAATTATCATCATGACCGATGCTGATGTTGACGGTGCGCACATCAGAACACTACTTCTAACATTCTTCTTCCGTTATGCAAAACCACTTATCGAAAACGGTTATGTGTATATCGCTCAACCACCGCTATTCAAAGTTACTCAAGGCAAAACTTCTGAATACTTATACGATGAGCACGCTTTAGACAAGATGTTGAAAGAACGTGGTATTAAGTCTTTAAGCTTGTCAGACAAAACAAAATCAAAGGTTAAGACCGGAGATGAATTATTGACATTGTTATCTAACATGTCAACATTCTACAAGTCTTATAACAACCCTATTTTGAACATTATTCCATCAGTTGTACTTAGAGGACTTATCCGTTCTGAAGTTCAGCCGGAAGATTTTGCTGATCAAGAAAAGATGAATAAAGTTATTGAATACCTTTCTCATTACTTGAAAGACCACGCAGAGAATTATAATGTAGCAGAAGCTAAGAATTACGAGGTTTCTCTTAAATATAATCCGGATAGTGCAAAATACTCAATTCAGTTAGATTTATTCGAAAATGAACATGAATTCATCACTTCTAACATAATCAAGAGCAATGAGTTCAAGAGATTAAAGAATTCTTATCCGCTTATTCGTGATTTCTTGATTGAAGAAGAAGATACACTTATTCTTGAAACAGAAAATGGCGAAATAGAAATTAAATCTTTCGAACAGCTTCAAAAAATTGTTGATGACAGAGGTCAAAAAGGTTTAACAATCCAAAGGTTCAAAGGTCTTGGTGAAATGATGCCGCAACAACTTTGGGAAACAACTATGGACCCTGAAACAAGAACATTGCTGAAGGTTAACATCGAAGATGCTATGATGTGTGACCAATTGTTCGATATCTTGATGGGTGACAAAGTTGAACCTCGTCGTGATTTCATTGAATCAAATGCCGTATATGCTACTAACATCGATACTTAGGTGCTACGCACGTAGACACAACTGTCGGCTACTTGGTAAAAACTATAGAAAGATGATTAGAGGCGTAGACGCAAAGATGCATAGGAATTTATTCAAGTATGGCGCGTCCCCTCTCCTCGGGGGAGGTACAGACTTTTCTAAAACTTAATTCTCGCCCGCA
>URPS01000061.1 GCA_900549855.1 uncultured bacterium
ATCAAGTGTCGGTCATTCCCTCTCCTAGCAGGAGAGGGCTAGGGTGAGGTAGAAGATAACAAGTCACGATATTGAATATCTCTCAGCTTTAGTGTTAAAATCAACTCTATGGAAAGAAAATATACTCTAGCACGTATGCTAAGAAAAAATATAACTAAAGAGGAACGTATATTATGGCAATTGCTCAGAAATCGTCAATTTTTTGGATTAAAATTCAGACGACAATTTCCAATCGGTAAATATATAGTTGATTTTGTGTGTGAAAGAAAAAAGGTTGTTATAGAATTGGATGGTGGACAACACAATGAGCCAGAAAATATCCTTTTGGATGAAGAAAGAACTAAATTTATAGAAAATCAAGGATATAAAGTAATAAGATTTTGGAATAGTGATATTAATAAAAATATTAGTGGCGTTTATGATAAATTACTAGAGATTATTGATTATTAAAGTATTATGGTTGTTATAAGTGTTTTGATAACAGCTGTTTAAGAGTTTTTTATTGTAGTAAGTTTCTGTCTTTTTCTACCTCACCCTAACCCTCTCCTGCTAGGAGAGGGAATGACCGACACTTGATTTATATTTATATAAGATATTATTATTTAAACATTTTCCTTTGAAACGTTAGGAATATAAAATGTATAAAAAAATATAATTCTTTGTTAAAAGTTTAATTATAAAACAAGTCACATGTCCCCTCTCCTAGCAGGAGAGGGCTAGGGTGAGGTAGAGGATAACTTATAATAAAAATAAAAAACATCAAAATTTTTTGTCATTGCAATGTTATGCTCGCCCGAATAATCCAAGACAGGGCTAGGGTGAGGTAGAGGATAACAAGTTTATAATCAATAATTTAACTTAATTCTTTACATCGATATTAAGATTATGTAAGGAAATCTTAATATCGTAAAAAAATGATATATAATAAAATTGCAAAGAACGAATATAATATGAAGGAGAAAGATATGCAATCAGTTGAAGAAATTCTAGGCAAGTTAGAAACAGCAGATAATACAACAAAAAATAAAATCGAAAATATTTTAGTTGACCAAGGCAAAGCTGTTGTGCCGGAACTTGTTCATCAACTTCAAGTTGTAAGAGGTGTTAAACGTGGTGTTGTTGCAATGACTCTTATCAGAATCGGCGAAGCTTCTGTTGAATATCTTAAAAAAGCTGCAAATAATAACAAAGATTTTGAATGGGTTGCAAAATACCTTATTTCTGAAATCAAAGGTGTAGCAGCATAGTTTTTGGTATACATTGGTGGAAGAGAAGATTAAAGTTCAGATTTATACAGATGGTGCTTGTAGTGGAAACCCGGGACCTGGGGGCTATGGCACCATTCTGGTACATATAGATAATAATGGTGTAAAGCACGAAAAAGAATTAACAGACGGATACAAGTGCGTCACAAATAACCAAATGGAATTAATGGCGGTTATTGCCGGATTGGAAGCTCTAAAAAAGCCTTGTGTTGTAACTTTGTATTCTGATAGCAAATATGTTGTGGATGCATTCAATAATCATTGGATAGAAAACTGGATAAAAAAAGGTTGGAAAACTGCCGGTAAAACTCCGGTTAAAAATGTAGAACTGTGGAAACGTTTATTGAGTGCAAAAGAAAAACATGACGTTGAGTTTATTTGGGTAAAAGGTCATGCCGGTCATGAGTTTAATGAAAGGTGTGATTCTCTGGCTGTAGCGTCATCAAAGAGCGATGATTTGAAAGAGTTGGCGTAACTTTTTTGTTATATATTACGCTTTTAATTATATTTACCCTTCCACCTATTTACCCCTTTTTTTCTTTGTGCAATAATTATGGGGTATTAATACACAAAGGAAGGGTATAATTATGTCAGAAGTAAGAGTAAGAATTGCTCCGTCACCAAGTGGTAATTTACACATTGGTACAGCAAGAACAGCTTTATTTAATTATTTATTTGCAAAAAAGAATCACGGTAAATTTATTTTAAGAATTGAGGATACCGATGCCGAAAGAACAAGCCAAGCATATGTAGACAATATTTTTGATAGCTTGAAAGCTTTAGGTCTAAATTGGGATGAAGGTCCTGATGTTGGTGGAGAATACGGTCCTTATACTCAATCTCAAAGATTTGATATTTATCCAAAATATATCCAAAAACTTCTTGACGAAGGTTTTGCTTATGAATGTTTCTGTACTCCGGAAGAATTGGAAGCAGAAAAAGAAGAAGCAACTAAAAATAAACAAGCTTATGTTTATTCTAAAAAGTGCGAAAATTTAACAGAAGACGAAAAAGCAAAATTGAGAGCAGAAGGTAGAAAACCTGCTATTAGATTTAATGTTGCAAAAGCTCAAAAAGCTTTCCACGATACTTCTATTTTGGAATTTGATGACCTTGTAAAAGGCAAGCTTCACATGGATACAAACCTTATTGGTGACTTTGTTATTATGAAATCAAACGGAGCTCCAACATACAACTATGCGGTTGTTATTGATGACGCTTTGATGAAGATTTCTCACGTTATTAGAGGTGAAGATCACATTTCAAATACATATAAACAAATTTTGATTTTTGAAGCTTTAGGCTTTGAAGTTCCAAGATTTGGTCACTTGGGTATGATTTTGGCACCTGATAGAAGTAAACTTTCAAAAAGACATGGTGCAACAGCTGTTTCAGACTTTGTAGAACAAGGTTATTTGACAGAAGCTCTTGTAAACTTCGTTGCTCTATTAGGTTGGGCTCCATCTGACGGAGAAGAAATTAAGCCTGTTGATAAGATTGCGGAAGATTTTAGAATTGGCGAAATTTCATCTTCTAACTCAATATTTGAATACGATAAATTAAAATGGATGAATAGCCATTATATCAAAATGCTTCCAAAAGAAGAATTGAGAACAAAACTTAAAAAATATTTGACAAAATATGATTTGAGCGAATTAACAGAAGAACAATTCAACAGAATGATTGATATCACTTATGAACCATTGACATTGTTATCAGATATTACAGATGCGGTTGCTTATTTCTTCGGTGGTGATAAGGTGGAAATTGATGAAAAGGCTCAAGCAGAATTAGATTCAGAACTTTCTCAAGATGTTCTTAAGACATTTGTAAGCGAAGCTGAAAATTGGGAATGGACAGAAGAAAATCTTCATGACAAATTGGCTGACTTTAGAGCTAAATTTAAAGAAGAAAAAGGTTACAAACCTAAATTTACTATGTGGGCAATAAGAGCTGCTGTTACAGGTAGATTATGCGGTGCCGATATGGTTGCAACTCTTGCAATTATTGGTAAAGAAAACTCTTTAAAAAGAGCAAAAGCAGCTATTAAAACTGCCTAGTTTGTCAAAAAAAAAGAACTAAAAAACAGGATGTGGTTATATAATCACATTCTGTTTTTATGTATAATAGTTGGAGAAAGTTTTTAAGGAGAGAATTTTGTTAAAAAGAATTTGTGTTTTGGCTATATTATTGCTTTCAACGCTACAAGTTAATAGCTATGAGTTGATTTTGCCTACGCAAAAAAATAGTATTACAAATTCTAATTATGCTCATTTTGTGGGAAAAGTGCAAAATTCTGAATCAATTATGATTAATGGTGAACGTGTATTTCCTGCTTCTAATGGTGCTTTTGCGCATTCCGTAAAGCTAAAAGAGGGAGAAAATAGGGTTTTAATCCGCTCTAACTATAGTACGCAGGTTTATAGATTTAATAAAAAAATACCAGCATGCGCAAAACCACCGGAATTAGAAGAATTTGAAATTAAACCAATGTTGGTTAAGCAAGACAATACTCCTTTAAGAAATACACCGGTTGATGCGGGATTGAATAGAATTGCGCATTTGTTCAAGGATACGACAGTTTTAATTAACGGCGAAAAAGGAGAGTTTTATCGTGTATTTTTAGCTAAAGATAAAATTGCTTGGATTGCAAAAAAGGATTTAATAGAACCTTGTGATGAGAGTTCTGTTGGTACTTTTATTAATATGGATAGCCAAAGATTTAAGAATGCTACTGTGCAAACAATTTCTTTTACAAAAAATTTGCCTTATACGGTGGAAGTCAAGGACAAAGAAATTTTGTTCAGAATTTATAATCCGGAGTTTTCGTCATCTTCTGTGTATACTTTAAATATTCCAAAACCGGAAAAATATTTTTATCATGTATCGTTAGATAATGGACAATATACATTCAAAGTGTGTGAGTTAACAAAAAGTTTGGAAGACGTTACTGTCGCTATTGATGCAGGACATGGTGGTACAGAAAAAGGGGCTATCGGGTGTCTTGGAAATATGGAAAAGGATATTAATCTGAGTGTTGCTTTAGAATTACAAAAACAATTGCAAAATTTAGGTGTAAATGTTGTTATGACTCGAGAATGCGATGGTAACATGTCTTTGAATGACAGGGTAAAACTTGCAAAAGACAATAATGTTGATATTTTTATAAGTATTCATCATAATTCAATTGGTGATGTAAAATTCAATACTTTTAAACATAAAGGAACAAGTGTTTATTATTTTAATCCAAATTCAAAACATTTTGCAGAAGTTGTAGAAAAACATGTGACGAAGTCTGCCGGTACTCATAAAGATGGAGTTAAAACAGCAAGTTTTGCGGTTATTCGACCTGTCGATTATATTGGAGTTTTGGTGGAAACTTCTTATATGATAAATCCATCTGATTCTGTTTTATATAATACTTCAGATTATGCACATAACGTTGCAAAAGGTATTGTTGAGAGTGTAGTAGAGTATGTAGGAAAATAAATATATTAGTGCCCCAGTTATTGCGAGAAAATTCAAGTTTTTGGCTTGTAGTGTAACAAAAAATTTTGAGAATTTTCGTGATAATCTATATTTTATTTTGTAACAATTTCTTAATAAACTGTCAATTTGAGAATCTAAAAATTTTTTATATAAACATCTGATAAACACAAGAGGACTATTACTGCAATACAGCCGTGTATTGTAAATTTTTGTAACAATACTTTCAAAAATCCTAAAGTTTTTGAAAAAAATGCCGTTATACATACCAAAGTAGGATTGTATTGTTATAAGAATTAAAGAAAGGAGTTACAACTACTATGGGTACAGACTTTAGTAAAGTTAATGCTGATAAAGCACAACAAATTATTAGCGCTTTGAAGGATGGCAAAATTAATGTAAAAGAAGCAAAGGATTTGAAATTGACACCGGAAGAAGCAGCAGCTTTGAATGAAGCATTTTCATCAGGAGAAGCAAGAATTGGTGACTTTGTTCTTGTAAACAAAGGTAAAAGCAAAGACGGCAAAAAACAGTATTCACAAACAAAGAAAGCAGAACCACAAATTCCGCAAGAAGAACCTGGATTCTTTGAAAAAGCATTTAACAAAGTAAAAAAAGATGTTTCTAAGTACGCTAAAACATTTACAAATGCTTGGAATAACAATAACGGAGTCGTTGATGTGACTGTTGGTATGTTGGGTGCAACAACTAAAACAGCTACAGATATTGTAAAAGATACTGCGCACAATGTAGAAAGAGGTGTTACTGAAGCAACCGGTTCAGAAACATTAGGAAAAGTTGCAAAATACACTGCAGGTATGGGTATTCTTGCGGATGCCGCAGAAGCGGTTGAAGAAGTTGGCGATTGGTCAGCTGCAAAAGTTAGAGAAGCTGCAAAACAATACACAGGTACTAATAGACAAATTCTAGAAGAGTTAGCTAAAGTTTTAGATAACATGAATCTTGCTGATATTGCTACTTTGTTTGCAGGTGGCGGTGCAGCAGTAAAAGGCTTCAAAGCGCTTCCTAAAGCTTTAGAATTATTAAAAGGTCTTTCACTAGGTAAAGTTGCAGTTCCGGCAGCTGGTATTGCAGCAGCTGCATCTATGACAAGCTGCTCTCCGGAAGAAATTAACGTTAATCAAAGCGTAACTGTGAAAATCACTCAGGATAGTTCTCTTGCCGATGCGATTAAGGCACTTAAAGAAGGACAAGATGTACAAACTTCTATATTAAGAGCTATTTTAGAAAAACAAATTAAAAACGGTACAACTCTTGAAGAAATTAAGAATTTGACTGGTGGTAATGCATTCGTTCTTTCGCAAATTTTAACAGCAATGACAGAAAATAATACATTATTGAATGATATTAAAACTGAAATGGGTGCAAATACAGACGCAATTTTATCTGCAATTATTGATTTAAAAAGCAGTGTAGATAATATTCAAAAGCTAATTGAAAACTTACCTACGGAAATTAAAAATTCATTGTCAGGTGATTTGAATGCAATTTTAAATGCAATTAACAAAGGCAATGTATCATTAGACAAGATTACTGCAAATGTTGAAGCATTGGCTGCTAAATTAGACGGTATTCTTGGTCAGATAAAAGTAAACGGTAAAACTCAAAAAGAAATTAAAGAAATCCTTGAAAAAATTCAATCCGGTCAAATGCAAGATAGTGAAAAGCTTTTAGCAATGATTAACTTATTGAAATCTATTGATTCTGTAACAAATGAAATCAATGGAAAACTTGATAAGATTATCAACAAATTTGAAAATGCATTCCCTGATAACAAGGAAATCAAGGCTGCTTTGGAAAAAATTGAAAAATATCTTGAACAAAATAATGCTAAGACCGATGTTACTAATAAATTGTTAGAAAAATTGTTGAACAAATCTCAAACCGGCGGTTTGTCTCAAGAAGATTTACAAAAAATCTTGGATGCTATCGCTAAGAACGGTGACAAGATTGACACAACTAACAAGTTGTTAGAAAAATACGGTACAGAAACTACTGTTAAGATGACAGAAATCTTAGAAGCTATCAAGAATATTAAAGGTGGTAACGGAACCGGAGCTGACCTTGAAGCATTACTTGATAAAGTACTTGCTAAGATGGATAAAAACACTGCCAAAATTATTGATGCAATCAGCAATATTAAGGTAACCGGCGGTAAAGTTGATCTTGGTTCAGTTGAAGCTATGTTGAAAGAATTGATTGAATTGACTAAGAAAAATGGAAACACTTTGGATAACATTGACGCTAAGATGGATGTTGTCAATGTAACAACTAAAGCAATTCTTGATAAGTTGGGCAATGTTGATCAAAACGTTCAAAATATCCTTAACTTTATTAAGAAAAATGCCGGCAGCTATGATGATTCTAAATTGTTAGAAAAATTAGATAAGATTATGGACAAATTAGATGATATCCTAGCAGCAATTAAGGATCACAAGGTTACTGTTGATGTAACAGGTAAAGTAACTTGTGAATGTAATTGTGGTAAAAACCACGAAGGTATCCTTGGTGACTTGGATGATATCTTGGGCTAATAGATTTCTTATTTAGTGTAACAACGGGTGGCTTTCAGCCACCCGTTGTTTTTGGGGTAAAGCACATCAATCAATATTAATGCGTCATTGCGAGAAAATTTGGACTTTGGTTCTATAGTCTTACTTAAAACTTTGAAAATTTTTGTGGCAATCCAAAAATTTAAAATAGAAATAGACTTACAAGTTTGATGACTGGATTGCTTCGCTTCCGCTCGCAATGACGCACTAATATTGATTGATGCACTTTATTATTAAATTTGGATAATAGTGCCTTTTGGAGGCAGTTTTTGCTAGTTAGTAAGTGTTATTCTATCTCATCCTTTTTTCAGACTTAGGATCAAGAATATCTCTCACTACATCGCCTAGAACGTTGAAAGCCAATACAGCAATAAAAATAAGTACTCCAGGAGATAAAAGCCAAGGACGGTATAAAATATTAGTAAATTCTTGAGCTTCTTTTAGCATATTTCCCCAGCTTGCATCAGGCTGCTGTATACCTAATCCAAGAAAACTTAAACCTGACTCTGCCAAAATATATGATGGTATACTTAATGTCATTGCTATTATTACATAGCTCGTAGTTTGTGGAAGTATATGTTTCAGAATAATTCTCAAATTTGAAGCTCCAAGAGTTTTTTCTGCTAGAACAAAATCTTCATTTTTGATAGACAAAACCATACCTCTTACGACTCTGGCAAATCCTGCCCAGCCAATCAGAGCTAAAATTATAATAATAAGTGCAAATCTCTGAATGCTTGTCATGCCGGAAGGTAAAATGGCTGCAAGTATTATCAAGAGATAAAAACTTGGTATTGCCATAATAGCTTCTGCAAATCGCATCATTAGTGTGTCAACGAGTCCTCCAAAGTAGCCGGAAAGCCCGCCATAGATTAAACCTATCGGAAATACTACAAGTAGTGATAAAAATCCTACGGTCATAGAAATTCTACCGCCGAATAGAAGTCTGGAAAATACATCTCTGCCGTTAATATCTGTCCCCAATAGATACAATTGTCCACCTTTTTCTGTTCCAAACAAGTGTCTGTGAGTGGAAATTATCCCTAAGAACTTGTATTCTTCCGCATTAGGTAATAATTTTATATAATATTTTTTGCTTCTATCTTGTTTAAATACAGTTTGCATCAATGCAGGTTCATATTCTCTAATGTAATTGTATGTATAAGGTCTGGATAGTTTTCCTTCTGTTGTAATGGTATAAATCTTTGAAGGTGGTGCGTATGACATATCTCTGTTTGAGTATGTGCTTGAATACGGAGCGATAAAATCCGCAAAAAGGATGACAAGATATAATACCGCAAGTATAATAAATGCGGCTTTTGCAAATTTATCTTGAAATATTTTTTTTATAAATTCTTTCATTTCCCCACAGTCCCATCTTTTACACTTTTTAATCTCGGATCTGTAATCATAAGTAAAATATCAGCTAATAAATTACCTAAAATTAACATTATTGTACCCATTATAAGCGATGCCATAACAAGATTTATATCAGATTTCATAACGGCCTCCAGTATTAATCTGCCAAGCCCCGGATATTGAAAAACGTATTCTGTAAGAGCAGCGCCACTCAATAGTCCTGCAAATTCAAATCCAAGAAGAGTTATCATCGGATTAATTGCATTTCTTAAAGCATGTTTAAACAGTACTTGCCATTCGCTTAAACCTTTTGCCCTTGCGAATTTAATATAGTCACTATCAAGTACTTCTAGCATATTAGCACGCATTTGTCGTTGTAAACCGGACAGAGAAATTGTGAACAAAACAATTGATGGTAATACTAAATGTTTTGATATATCAAGAAATTTCCCTCCAAAACTCATTTCGTTGAAGTTGTAGCTGGTTAATCCTCCAACCGGAAACCAACCTGTTTTTACGGCGAAAATCAACATAAGTATCGCAAAGAAAAATGAAGGAATTGCCATTCCGATACTGGATAAAATAGTAAGTCCTCTATCTAGCGCACTTTCTTTTTTTACTGCTGCTAATATTCCGAGCGGAATTCCTGCAGCCCAAGTCATAAAAATTACAACAAGAGTTAGCAATAGCGTATTTGGGATACGTTCTTTTAGCTTTACCGATACCTTTTCTCCAGAGGAGGTATATCCTAAATCACCTTTCACAAAAGATTTTGCCCAGGAAAAATATTGAATATAAATAGGCTTATCAAGATTGAGTCTTTTTATTTCTTTATTAAGTGTTTCTTGTGAAATAGACGGGTTTAATCTAAGTTCTGCAAGAGGATCAACCGGTGATAATCTGATTATAAAAAAGCTGATTAAAGAAACTATAATCAGAAGCGGTATAACTTGTAAAATTCGTTTAGATATATATTTAAAAAATTCCACTTTTGTTAATCCTCATCTACCTTAATCTACATATATTTCATCAAGATTATATATTAATCCGCTTAAACTTGTCGGAAAAATATTCTTGAATTTTTTGCGAATAGCAGTAATTCTTATAGGTGAATACAAATATATAATCGGTTTTTGATTGTATATGATTGTCTGATACTTGTCATACAATGGTTTTCTTTCTGCAAATGAAAGCTTCAAAGCACCTTCTCTGAATATTTCATCAAGTTCTTTTTCCCAATCAAACCTGTCATCAATAGTGTAATCTTGCGCTCTTTGGTTAAACATATGCAAGCTGCCTTTAGATGTCCACACATTTTTACCATCATGTGGTTCTAATGGTGAACCGGTTAAGCCCATTATTGCCATGTCCCAATCGTGAGTGTTAGTAAGTTTGTTAACAAGAGAATTGAATTCTAAAGGCTTAAAATTTACTTTCATTCCTAAATCTTCTAAATCTTGTTTAACCATTACACCAAGGGCTTCACGTTCAAGGTTGCCGGCATTTGTATATAAGTCAAACTCAACTCTATTACCTTTTGAATCATAAAGAATGCCGTTTTTATTGACAAATCCTGCTTTTTCTAAGCTTTTCTTTGCAACATTAATGTCGCAAGGATGTCCTTTAATATATTTGTTTAAGTAAATAGAGTTTAAACTTTCTGCCGTAAACAAAGGTTCGGCAACACCGAAAGCGATATTTTGAACCATATTTTTTCTATCAATAGCCCAATCTATAGCCGCTCTAAAATCTCTATTTGCAAACCAACTGTGCTTTACCGGATTGACATAGGGCTTGCCATCCTTGTCTTTTCTGCCATTCAAATTGATAGTAATAAATAACGTTCCTGTATCAGCGCCTAAATTGTAAATGACATAATCAGAGCTAGGTTCTTTTATTTTATATCGTGCTACATTAGAACCTCTTAGTCCCAAAACATCAATTTCTTTGGCTTCAAATTTTAAGATTTCATTGTTTGTATCACCAACTATTAAATAAACTAATTTATCTAAGTATGGAAGTTTCTGATTTTTAAGATTTATTTTGTAATAATTAGGATTTCTTACAAAAACTACACGCTGTGCTGCTACATATTCTTTTAAAATAAAAGCGCCACTTGTGACTTGCGGTTTTGTATTTGAACTCAAAAATGCATTAAAAACAGATTCACCTTGGTCGGAATATGGTTTGAAATAATGTTTAGGTACAATCGGATAAGATAATTGTCTTAAAAAAGGTGCAAATGGTTTGTGAGTTGTAAATTTTACTGTATAATTATCTAACTTTTCCAGCTTTGGCAATTTACCATCAACAACCATTGCATCCATTGTAGAAGGGTTCCCCAGCCCCTTAAAAACAATTTCGTTATAAGTATACATAACATCATCTGCAGTAATTGGCTTGCCATCAGACCACTTTACCCCATGTCTTAAATGAATAGTATAATCATTACCATTTATATCAAAACTTTTTGCAAGTAATGGCTCAACTTCTCCGCTTCTCGGATTTGTTGTAACAAGTCCGTCATACATTAAGCCTGCCATAGTAGAGGATGTCGCATCTTTTGTATTACAAGGATTAAATGTTTTAGGTCCTTCACCAATCGTAGAAAGAATAATTTCTCCGCCAAACTTTCCAACAGGAGCCTGTGACTGCAAATAATCAATTCCGTTAATTGTTACATTCTTTTCGTTAGGTGGATAATTTATTGTTTGCAAGCTATGCTGTTCTATTCGTTCCGGCATGCAAAAAGGCACATCTTTTCTGATGCAAAGTTTTAACAATATCCCCAAACATATTAGCAATAAAATTGCTATAGAAATTCTTTTCATATTTAAAAGAATATCATATAGAAAAAATTTTTTCTTAGTCCATTGGGTTAAAACAATATTACGAAATGTAACAATTTTTATAAAAATGTTCGAAAACACTAAAGTTTTTGGCGAAAAATGCCGTAAACCATGTAAA
>URPS01000062.1 GCA_900549855.1 uncultured bacterium
CCCAATTCTTTTTTTGATGGTCGAGAATCAATATAAGACATATTAATATTATTTTCTTCCAGAATTGTTAGAATTTTACTCAATGCTCCGGCTTTGTTTTCTGTAGAAAAAGTAATACTTGTTTTATCTTTACCTGTTTGCGGAGCTAAAAATTTGCCAAGAAAAATAAATCGAGTCTGATTATTTTCTTCATCATTTATTTTTTCTTCTATAATAGGAATATCGTACATCCTAGCGCATTCTACACTACCAATTGCAGCAATAGAAGGTTCTTCTTTGGATAAAGAACGAATAGCTGCAGAAGTAGAAAGTGTTGCTTCCTCAATAAGAGAATCTGCAAAGTTTGCTTGCAAGTATCGTTTGCATTGTGCTAAAGCTTGTGGATGCGAACGTACAATTTTGATTTCTGATTTTTTATCACAAAAACCTATAAGAGCATGTTCAACATTCAAAGTTGTTTCTGCAATAATCTTAAATCCTTCTTTTTTTAGAGAAGACAAATTGTCCAGTGTTTCACGCACAATACCTTCGATAGAATTTTCAATCGGTATAACTGCCGCCATATCTTCATTGTTTTCATCTTTTAAGGCTTTTATAATACCGGAAATTGACTTCAAATTTGTGCTAACGCAATTTAGGTCAAATGCGTCAATAAATTTGTTTTTTGCAAAATCGCTATAAGAACCACGAGGTCCAAGAAACAGTAATTTACGTATTTTTGAAGTATCTAGTTTTTCCGGAATCATTTTTACCTGCCATTACTAATTATCTACTGAAAAATCTCTTTGAAGAATATTATTTATTTTTTTTGTTGCTTTATCAATATCACCGGTTTTGTAATACAATCTTGCAATCAATAACTCTCTATTTGAACTTGGAGCTATGCTATAAGCTTTTTGTGCATAAGATAAAGCGGTGCCATAGCGTTTTACAATACTATAAATACCAGCCATTTCTTCATAACATCTTGCATTTGTGTTGCTATCTATATTTTTTCCCAAAATAGATTTATACTCTTCTAATGCCTTAACATATTGCTTTTCATCTTTTAATTTTTGTGCATCAAGAAACATCAATTCTGTTTCTTGAGCTTTAGTTAATGATGTAGGTTTGCTTTCTTCTACATTATTGTTTTCATTAATAGGTGCCAAAGGTTCTGTAATTGTTTGATTATTAGTGGTTTCAGCCGGTTGTGATTCTTTTTGCTGTTCTTCTTCAACAAAAGATACGTGGTGCTCAACATCAGTATTTATGTTTGCGGCATTATTTTCATTTTGTTGTCCATCTGTGGTTTGATTATCACCGCCGAGTTCGCCGACTTCTGACATATTAACTTGTGGTCTTAATGGGTCTTCGTTGGCTTTGCCCATAATATCAAAGGCTTTGATGATTAGTAGCACAAATGCTAACATCATAACAACTAAAATAATTAAAAATTTTTTAGAATTAATGTCTAGATTATTATTCATACTTTGCTCCTAAATTTCTATTTTTCTTGATTTAATTCTACACCAAAAGCAAACATTGCGAAATCATATTTTGTAGGATCTTCCGGGAAAAACTCTTGAAGCTTTTCTGTAAGCTCTATTACAGCTTTAAAATCATTGCTTTTTCTGTTCAATAATCCCATATTTCTAGAAATTCTTGCAACATGTACATCAAGAGGTATCAATAAATCTTTAGGTTGCATAAAATTCCACACTCCTAAATCGACAGGTGGCTTTCTAATCATCCAGCGTAAAAACATGTTCATACGCTTCATAGCTCCGCCATTTTGTGGGTTTGGTATCATATGATAAAAACCTTGTCCGACCGTTTTTGGTGCTTGAGAATAAAAATAATCGACGACAGCTTGAAAAAACTTTAGATAATCAAGTGTCACGTTCCCTCTCCTCGGGGGAGGGCTAGGGTGGGGGCTGGTTTGTTCTTCTTGAGCATTCTTCCAGCCATATTCAAATAATTCTTCTAACCCTTGTGTTTCTGAATATAATTTATTTAAAATTTCAAAAATCGGAATAATATCGTAATCTTTAGAAAAACGATATTCTAATCCTTTAAGATTCTTGAAATCACCATTTCTTACATAATTTGCAATGTCATTATCAGCACGATTAAATAAATCATTTAATTTTGCGATAAATAATTTACGGTTGCCATAAGCAAACAATGATGCAATAAATCCTGCCAGTTCAATATCATCTTTATTTTTGAACCTATGCGGAAATTGAATCGGGTCATTTTTTATAAAATCAACTGTTTCATATTTTTCTACTAATCTATCTAGTTCAATCTTCGTTATCATACTTCATTTTATTATTGTTGAGTTAAAAACTCAACTTACTAAATTTATTATATTGTTTTGTCGTGTTCAATGTCAATTGTTGAACACGACCTACAATTTTTATTTTTATCTTTGTCTTATTTTCTCAAAAAAGTCATTCAACATTTTATCACAAGTTTCTTCTTCAATTCCGCCATAAATTTTTATTTTTGAGTGTGATAATTCAACAAGTTGTGTATTAGAAAGCATTGCCCCATATTGAGAATTATATGAGCCAAAGTAAACTGTATCAATTCCGCTTTGCAAAATTGCCCAAGTACACATTGGACAAGGTTCTAAAGTAACATATAATTCACATCCTTTTAATCTTGATGTGCTTAATCTTTTTTGAGCTTGTTTTATAGCCAAAATTTCTGCATGAGCTGTTATATCTTGCTTCTCTTCACGCATATTATGAGCGAAAGCAATAATAATTCCATCTTTTTTTATGACACACCCAACCGGCACATCAATTTTACAAAGTCTTGCTTGTTCTATTGCATTATTCATTAATTATTGTGGTCTTGTTTCGTTTGCAGCTTCATCACACTGTTTTGCAACATCTTCTGTTAAAATTCCTATCTTTTTGAAGAAATTTTTGTACATCCAACTATCTGCAAAATGTTGATAAACACGACTCGTATCAACATCATTAGCTAATTTAAAGTTTTCCATTTTATATTCTTTAGAAGAAATTCCTTCATCAGTTAAAATTCTATCAATTTCGTTAAAAGTAGATTTCATATCAGCAGCTACGCTGTTGAATTGTTCAATCTTATCAGAATCTTTTGCTGCGATTGTTGAATTAAAAATATTTCTATAAGCAGCTGAGTCCAAATCGGCTTGTTTTAAACAGTTTTCAGTTGCAGTTTGTATAGAATTTGTGTTTGATTGTGGTTTACAAGATGAAGTAATTAAGCTTCCTGCTGCAATAACAGGTATAAATGATTTCAACAATACTTTCATTATAATTAACTCCTTTTTTGTATGTGTTTTATTTTAAATTTTGCTTCCTTCTCCCCAGATTTCATCATCATAATATCCGAGTTCTAAGTGACCTAAAATAACCGTATCACCATTTTTGAGTCCATATTCATGAAGTTTTTCAAAAACTCCCATACTTTTCATAATATTTTGTAACCTTACGACTTGTTCGGTATTTCTTGCATCAGTAACTTTTGCAAGCCTGTTAATCTTTCCGCCTGATATTATATAAACATCTTTTGCTACTTTATTTACTTCAAAAGCACTGTCATCATTATCAAAAGCACCTAAATCTTCTTCTATATCAATATCAAATTCCGGTTTAGGTATTTCATCAACCTTATTTGAAACAAAGTATAAAAGCTCATCTACACCTTGTTTTGTAACAGCTGAAATACAGAAAATGTCTTTTGCTAAATCTTTAAATTCAGCTTTTAAATTTTCCAAATCTTCTTCTAAAATTGAATCGATTTTATTCAAAACAAGTATTTGATAAAGATTTCCTAAACCTTCTGAATGTTTTTTGAGTTCATTGTTGATGATTTTATAATTTTCAACAGGATTTTCTGCTGTTACATCAACAATATGTATCAAAAATCTACAACGCTCTACGTGTCGTAAAAATTCGTGTCCTAATCCGACACCCTCAGAAGCACCTTCAATAAGCCCCGGAATATCAGCGATTACATAAGAACCACCATCAGCTTTTTTTACAACTCCCAAATTAGGAACAAGTGTTGTGAATGGATAATCAGCAATCTTTGGTCTGGCTGAACTTACTGCACTTATGAAGGTTGATTTTCCTGCGTTTGGCATACCTAATAAACCAATATCAGCAATAAGTTTAAGCTCTAGCTCCAAAACTCTTTCAATACCAGGTTCTCCAGGTTCACAAAATTGTGGAGCTCTTTTTTGAGCAGTAGCAAATCTTGCGTTACCACGTCCGCCACGTCCACCTTTTGCAATAAGAACTTGCTGTTCGTGTTCGGTTAAATCCGCAATAATCTTCCCTGTTTTTGTATCTCTTACAATAGTTCCCATTGGAACTTTTAAATATAAATCTTTTGCACAAGCACCGTGCATACCTTTGATACCGCCATTTTCTCCAGACGGAGCTTTAAACACTGATTTTATTTTAAAATCCAAAAGAGTAGACATATTTTCATCAGCGACAAAATAAATATCGCCGCCACGACCACCGTCACCACCTGCCGGTCCGCCTTTATCAACATATTTTTCTCTACGCCAAGCAACCATACCGTTGCCGCCATGACCTGATATTACTCTTATTTTTGCTTTATCTAAAAATTTCATTTTTTACCTACTTAGATTTGTAATTTTGATACCTCACTTGTTAGGGAGGTCGCAGCTGTTGGTGAAACTAGTTTGAACCTTACAGATGCGGATGAGTTATAGTTTTTATCGGAATTGATACCCATCCCTACCCTTCCCTAACAAGGGAAGGTGCTTAACTTTGTTTACTTATTATTCATTTGTACTATAATGCTACTATGAACAAAATAAAAAATACATTATTCAGTAACAAACCTGTTACATTAGATGAAAATTCAGTAATTATGGCAATAGAATCAAGCTGTGATGAAACAGCTTGTGCTATTGTAAAAGGTGGTAGGGAAGTTTTAGCAAATGTTGTAGCTTCTCAAATTAAAATTCATGAAGAATTTGGCGGGGTTATTCCGGAAATCGCCGCTCGTGAACACTTGGAAGCAATCAATGTTGTTATTGATGAAGCTTTTAAACAAGCGGGATTAAAAGGTGAAGATATTACTGCTTTTGCAGGAACGGTAGGACCAGGGCTGGTTGGTTGTTTATTAGTCGGTTTAAATGCAGCAAAAACTTTGGCTTTAGCCTATGATAAGCCTTTTATTGGTGTAAATCATTTGAATGCGCATTTGGCTGCTAATTTTATTGATACAGAATTGAAACCACCATTCATTGCACTTTTAGTAAGCGGTGGACATACACAGATTATTAAAGTAAGTTCGTATTCTGATATGGAAATCATTGGTGAAACTATTGATGATGCAGTCGGAGAAGCTTATGACAAAGTTGCTCGTTTGATTGGTTTGCCTTATCCAGGAGGACCAAAACTTGACAAATTGGCTCAAGAAGGAAATCCTCACGCATTTAAGCTTCCGGAAGCCAGAGTTGGCGGATATGATTTTAGCTTTAGCGGATTGAAAACTGCGGTACTAAGACTTGTTAAAAGTTTTGATGGTCAAGAAATGCCTGTTAATGATATTTGTGCAAGTTTTCAAGAATGTGTTTCTTCAACTTTATTCAAGAAAGTAAAACACGCACTAGAAGAAACCGGATATAAACAAGTTGTTTTAGCCGGTGGTGTTGCAGCTAATTCTGAAATTCGTAAAAAAATATTCAGCTTGAAAAATGAAGGTTATGAAGTTTATGCTCCAATTATGAAATATTGCACAGACAATGCTTCAATGGTCGCATCATCTGCGTATTTCTTTAATAATACGTTTGATAATATAGATGTAGAAGTTTTTTCAAGAGCATAAAATTAAAATAATAATTAAGAAGCGCATACCTTAAAATAGTATGCGCTTCTTGTTTTGAAAGATGTATTTGTATGGCTATATAGCATTCTTTAAAATAGAGTCTTTTGCAAGGGTTGCTTCTTTTTGTTTTGTAATTGCACCATTTACAGCTTGCCAATATTTATTTTGAGTTTTTACAGGAACATCATTTGTGCAAAGTTTTAAATCTTTAGCAAATTTTTCTGCTTTTTCAATTGAGCGCTGTTCTTGTTTTAGAACATTAAAAACTGTCTTGATTTTATCAGCGATTGATTCTGGTGACAATTTTGATAATTTTTTTGAAGTTCCTTTGGAAAGTTTTAATGTTGTTAAAATAGAGTTATCTTTGTTTAAACCGAGTTCTAGTCCATCAGAGAAAGAACCTTTTACTAAAAGATCATCGTTTGGAAATCTCGCTGTTTTCTCAGCAAATGTCTTTGCAATCTTACTCCATTTTTGCTTGCTGCCTCTAGTGCAAGTATTAAGATTTGCTGTAAAGTTAACGTTATTGTTGATTGTATTATTCATACACACACTCCTTTTAAAGTATAATACATTAGTTTTGATTATACTAAAACCTGAAAAAAATAAATTTGCTAGTTTAATTTAAAATTATTTCAGGTTTATTTTTTACAGAATAAAAAATTTCTGAATTTTCAACAAAACTCTCTGGGTTGGCGCTAACAAACATTTTTTCATATCCATAATTTTGAGACAAATTTAGTAAATCGGAATTCTCTAAATCCTTTTTTATGAAATTCACAAAAATCTTAGCTGGGTCAATAAATAAATCTTTTTGTGCGTATTTTCCGAGTAAATGTAATAAATAAGGATAATGCGTGCATCCTAAGATTATTTTATCAGGATTAAATTTCAACATCTTGTCTAAATGTTCTTTGATATCAAGCTTAGCTTTCTCGTCTGTGTAATTGCCGCTTTCTACAATTGGAACCCAATTAGGACAAGCTATTTCAAGAACTTCTAAAGATGGGTTATATTTTTTTAATTCTTTTGCGTATACTCCGGAGTTTACAGTGGCAACAGTTGCAAAAACTCCAATTCTATTGATATTCTGGTTAGCGATTACTTGAGCACAAGATTGTATTATCGGGTAAATTTTAAAATCGTACTCATCTTTTATTACATCATAAGCCTGAGCAGAAGAAGTATTACACGCAATAACAACAGCTTTTACATCTTGTGTTTTGTAAAAATCTAATATTGCACGAGCATATCCGACAAGTTCTTCTTTTGTTTTGTTTCCATAAGGTAAATGTGCAATATCGCCGTAATATAAAGTGTTTTCGCATGGTAATGCTTTTTTGAAACAAGAATACACGGATAAACCGCCAACCCCTGAATCAAAAAATCCTATGGGACAATTATTTTTTATTTTGTTTTGATTTGATGTACTCAATTATACCCTCAGCTATTGCTTTTGCTGTTTTTTGTTTTCTTGCTTCTGTTACCAGTTCGTTGCGTTCTTCCTCGTTAGAAATAAATCCTGTTTCTACCAAGATTGCAGGAACCGTCGTATGATTTATAACATAAAATTTAGACTTTAACAATCCTCTATCTTTTGTGTCAATATCTTTTATCAAATGATTTTGAACAACTCTTGCTAATTCTTTACTGTAATCGTGGTAATAATGTGTTTCAATACCTTTTGGTTCTACAGCTACAGCCGAATTAACGTGGATACTTACAAAAATTTCAGGAGTTTCTTTCTCAGAGAATGTAACTCTATCTTGCAAAGATACATAAGTGTCGTCAGAACGTGTTAACGCAACTTTGTAACCTTTTGATTTAAGAATAGATGCTACTTTTTGTGTAATATCCAGAGTAATATCTTTTTCATTAATACCTTCTCTTATTGCGCCATAGTCACTACCACCGTGTCCCGCATCCAGTACTATTTTGTTTTTTATAACTTCTTTTTTAGCAGGAAGTGCTGTAATTACAGGAGAAGAAGTAACAGGCTTATTATTTTTTATTTGAGTACCGCCGGAACTTGTAGCAATGGTGAATTTAAGTGCTTTCCCGTCAACGCTCTGCTCTATTTTTACAATATCATCTTTATTGATTTTCATCTCTGCCTTAACACCGATTTGTGGCAACAATGATAATGTAAATGGTTTGTAATAAGTGTTGTTCAGAGTTTTTATCAAATCTTGTTCATTGTAGCTTTTTACATTGAATAAATATAAAGTCAAAGAATCATTATCACGTAAAATTGAATGAACAACAGGCTGAGTGAAAGACAATATCAATTCATTAGTTTTATTATCAATCTTTTTTACATAAGCCCTTCCAAGATTAGAAACAGTATTTACCAAATCAGTGTGTCTTAACTTGTCGGCATTAATAACCAATAATGATTGCGCATCGCCGGAAAACACAGGAATATATTTCTCTGGCTTATCAGTAGTGACAACTATTCTAGCTTTATTATATTCAAACTGACCAATTTTAGCGGAATCTTTGCAACTGCCATCCGGACAAATTTTTAAATCTTTGTTTCGAATTTTTTTATCAACAAAAGTGTTTGGTAAATCAATCACAACCCGCTTAGGTGAATCTAATGTGAAAACTTTAGAAGTTGTAATCTGCCCCAAACCACTAATCAACAATCCGCCATTTTTAATGTAATAACCATTTATATAATATTTTGTTCTTAATTTTAAATCAGAAGATAAATCGACAGATACGACAGAATCATAAGTTTTGCCGTTAGAATTACTTAACGTAGAATTTTCAAAAGCTTTCTGAATATCTGCTATAACAGAATTGCTAACTTTTGTTTCTGTATTTTGAGGAAGTGCAACTTTTTGAATTACTTGAGAATTTGCAATAATACTGGAATATGCAAGGTTTTGAGCTTTTTCGTCATAAATTGCATTAAAATAATCGTTCTTTAACATTAAATTGGCACATTTAACTATAATATTGCCATTTAGGTTGATTAATTTTATTTTAGATGTGTCAAAATCTTCCTCAAATGTTATAACTGCTCTAACTACATCCGGATTAGTCGTGAATTGAGAAAGTCTAATTTCTTTTATTGTAGCCTTATCAAAAACAAGCTGTTGTTTTCCGCCTATTAGAACCGAATTGTCAATATCAAAATAAATTCTATTAGGGTTTTCTAATTTTGAGAATTTGAGTTCCTTTGCCGTTTCTTCAGAAGATGTCATTATATTGATATACACAAGAGAAGACGTGTCATCGTAATTTAATGACATAACTTTTGCCGGCTCTGCAAACGAAGATAATGTCTGGAATAAAAACATTATAAAAAAAGTTATTATTGTTAAAATTCTCTTCATAACAAAATGGCTCTCGCCCCCAAATTCTAACAAAATTTTATCAAAAAATTCCCAAAAAGTAAAGGTGTGCTACGCACGTAGACAATTGGTCGGCTGCTTGGTGGGAACTACCGTATTGTATTGTAGTTACTAGCTCCGCCTCGTTGAAGTGACCACAAGATTATTGTATATATCTTACGCACGTAGACAATTGGTCGGCTGCTTGGTGGGAACTACTGGATTGTATTATAACTACAGGCTCCGACTCGAAGAAATACCTACAAGCTTGGCGCATTTCCTCTCCTAGCAGGAGAGCGGATTTTCGGTAGGGCGTGAGCCCGTAAGAGCAAATAACATGAAAATGACG
>URPS01000063.1 GCA_900549855.1 uncultured bacterium
GTCCCGCGTTCGAATCGCGGCAGGCGTATTTTTATTTAAAAAATTATTTTGGACACAAAAATACACATTATACCTAATCTTTGAATATGGGAGTAAATATGAAAAAGGTTTTTATTATAGGTCTTTCGTTTATGATAACAAGCATTCCCTGTTTTGCTAAAATAAAAGGTAATATTTTTATTATAGATAATATAACTCCTATTCAAACAATCAATTCTATATATAACGAACTTTCAAAATCTAAGATTGATAATTTAAAATTAGACGCAAAAAATAATATTGTTTTTACATCTGATGGAATCATATATTACAAAGCATATCCTAATGATACAAATACAGAATTATATGTGATATCAAACACAACTAGTGCAGCAGAAACAAATCATACAATACAAAATATTTCATCAAAAACATTTCCACTAAAAGATAAAGACTCTTTGAAAAAATATGAAGATGAATATTTATCTTTTGCAAAAGAAAATCATTTGAATAACAAGATTTCAAATAACAAAACAAATTCTGTTGGGTATAGAGAATACAATCCATACATGGGTAATTTAAGGAATAAAGTAATTGAAAAACAAAAGATATCACAAGATAATATAGAAATTAAGAGAACTCAATTACAACCAAAATGCAAAGTAAAACATTACGCAAATGAATATGTTTATGAAATAACGAATAACACGGGAAAAGATATTATAATAAATAGTGTTGCCTCTTCTGAAATCATTGGATTAAGTCAAATTGCAGCATACACAGCAATTCCGAGGGGAATGGACTTTGTTCCTATCTGGGGATTGGTATATGGTATACAGACTGATTTAGAAAAAAATAAATTTACAAGACCACATCCAATAAACGAAATAATAAAAAACAATTCAACTATGAGAGTTTTAGCTCTTTCCAAAAAAACTGATAACCCTATTGTGAATTTTAATTTCACAATAGATGATAAACAAATAAAATTCATATACGAGCCTAACAATGGAGAAAAATTATAATGAAAAAAATTTTGCTTACTTTATTAATTATTTGTTCTTTCGTTAATGTAGCTTTTACAGCAGACGAAGAAGGTGAAATGTATTATAAACGACAAATCCAAAATCAAAGATACTTATATAACAATAGCGGACTTGTAAATGCAATCAACAGAGGAGATTCTGAAGTCGTTGAATATTTTATGCAAGCAGGATTTGACCCCAATGAAAAATTTTGCAAAGTCCCATTACTAGTATATGCAATGAAAAGCAATAACTATAAAACAATGGAAAGTCTATTGAATCACAAAGCTAATGTTAATAATGATTGCATGGGTTTACCAATTATTTTCCAAGCAATAAATTATAAAAATTCAGAAGCAGTCAGATTATTAATTCAATATGGTGTAGATGTAAATGCAAAATATAAAAAAGACACACCAATAAATTATGCCATTCGCAAAAAACAGACTAAAATCGTGGAATTGTTATTAAAAGCAGGCGCAACACCTAATGAAACAACTATTAACTTAGTTAGTAAATCAAAAGATGAATACTTAAAATATTTGTTGCAAACGAATTTAAACGATTAGTAAAAATTAAGCTTACCTAAACATATTTTAGGAAAAATACATTTCCTATATTATAGTTTGTTTTTATTATAGTTTACAAGATTTATAAAAATATTTTACATTTTGGTAAACTTTCAATATAACGGTTCTACTACCATCATCACTGGGGTATTTTTTATATTTAGGATAATTATATAGTCGACTTTATATAAATTATAAACAATATAAAGAGTGCCGCTTAGATTAAGCGGCACTCTTTGGTTAAACATAATTTTCGAACACTATAACAATATCTGTGTACCGAGCATAACCCTGTGAGAATCTTTACCACCGTCGTTATCACAGAATACATAGTTAAGAATCAATCTTAATCCTTGACCTTTTATAAAGTAGTTCAAGCCAAAAGAATATTCTCTTTTATTATTATGATCAACATTTCTGTCCGGATCAAATTGGTCGTATCTTGCCAATACTTGCAATTTTTTAGTCAACATATAACCAACAGTTGTATAAAAACCACTTGCATGCTTATCTACAGAATAGCCGACAGGGCCGTTATATCCATTTGCTTGTGCCCATTCAAAGTTTGCCATAAAACGTTTGTATTCATACTGTACGTGAGCACCAACTACACAGAAATTATTATCTCTATGTCCGGCATCCATACTACCACCGAAAAGTAATTTACCATACTTTCCATCTGTTTTACCCAACGGCTTAATATCAACTCTACCTATAAATTCTGCCCCTGGGAAAAATTCTTGAAAATACGTATCAGAACTATATACACCGAAATCGTAATCCATAAGGCTATAATTGCCGGAAACTCTTGCGCCGAGTTTACGAACAGTACCAAAATTTCTGGATATTTGAGAACGTGCCAAGAATGGTAATACGAATGGTCCGTATGCACCTTCCAAACCTACCGGTGGACGAGAATGACCTACTAACACTCTATGATGCGGTATTTTGTTCGTTGCTATGTACATATCCGCAAACAAGTTTTGAATGACATTTCTTGATGAAAACGGAGAAATATTAATCATTACTCTGAAATCAGCGTTATTATTTTTCAAAAATCCATCATAACCTACGTTAATAGTATTGATATCATAATGGTTTGTTGTGTGTTCGTGTTTTAAGCCATCATCATTAAACTGCAAACCAATATCACCGTTATAACCTGCCCATAATTGAGTTCTATCCATAATAGAATCTTCATCAAACTTATGAGTAAAAACTTCCTCTAACAAATAAGTAGGTTTGTCGTATTTATAAACCTCCAAATGATATACATCTTGAAGTTTTTCTTTCAAACTTTTTTCTTCCGGAGCTTTTTGTTCTGTAACAGAAACAGATTGAGGAACTTCTGGCGTAGCAAGTTCTTCTTCCGGTGTTTCAAGAACAACCTCTTCTAATTGCTCAACAGATTTTGTATTATTGTTCTTTTTTGCAGCCATTACAGGGGCTGATGCTATAAATATTGTAGCCAGTATTACTAGTAAAATCTTCTTTTTCATAACTATATTCTATATTTTTAAATTGAAAAAGACCAACCCTTTTATAAAAAAGAGTTGGTCTAAAATGTAAATTAATGATTGTGGTGATGTCTGTGTTCTTCTCTCAAGTAAGCAGTCCAGAATAAAAGAACTACGAAAACAAAAGCACCAACGATGTTACCACAAGTTACAGGTAACAAGTTATGCAAGAAGAAACCTTTCCAAGTCATTGTTGCCAATTGGTCTGGAGTCATACCAGAAGCTGCAACAATTGATGGGAAGTGTTTCATCAATAAACCGTTTGGAATAAAGAACATATTTGCAACACTGTGTTCATAACCTGATGCAACGAATGTCATAATTGGGAAGAATATTGCAAAAATCTTACCAATTACACGTTTAGATGTTGAAGCCATGAAGATAGCCAAACAAACTAACCAGTTACAAAGAATACCTCTAAAGAATGCTTCACCAAAAGTTAAATTAATTTTTGAAAAAGCAGTTTGCATAGCAGTAACACCAACTGCGTCACCGCCATTGTGTCCCATTCCTGCGCCAAAAATCAAACCTGCAACAAGGATAGAACCAATAAAGTTTGCAATATAAACAATTGTCCAGCTTCTTAATAATTTAAGAAGACTAACTTTCTTTTCTAATACTGCAAATGTCATCATTACATTACCGGTAAATAATTCTGCGCCTGTTAATGCAACAATCATCAAACCTGTAGCGAATGTCATAGCACCAATTAACTTTGTGAAGCCCCAACCCATCATTGAGTCACCGGTCATAACTGTTAATGAAACTTGAGCACCAAATGCAATAAACGCACCGGCTGCTATTGCTAATGTAAACATTTTTGTTTTACTAAAATCAGCTTTTCCTGTCATAACACTGTCACTAAGTTCGTGAACAGTGGCACTAGGAGTTAAGCTGTCTTGTGTGGAAACAACTTTTTCTTCTTCCATTTTTCCTTTTCTCCTATTTATTATTCCTTCTTTTTTGCGGCAAAACAAAACACCCTAAAACCACCGATTTTATTACGGGGTTACATATCTCAGCCTCTTACTATTTATATTAAAAAAACTATATTGTGTTTTATAATGTTCAGCTTCTAAAAAGAAGTTTTGTACTAAATCCTTTTTGATAATATCACCTGAATGTAAAATTTCAAGTATTAATTTGAAGTAATTGGTGGGTACGCTATGCCAAGATTGTTTCAAATTCTGCTTACTTGCACAAGCTTTACCCACCCTACAATTTTTAAATATAAACTCGTTTAATTAACGCAATTTATTTTGTCAAGGTAAGGTGCATCATATGCACCATTAACTATAATTAGCCCCCACCCGAATTTCTAAGTTTCGCACAGCTCAACTTGAAATTCTACCCTCCCCCTATAAAGGGAGGGAACATGCCAATCTTGTAACTTCAGCCAAGCAGCCGACCCAATGTCTACGTGCGTAGTTAAATACACATTTAATTTGTAGTCTCCCACTTTGAGGCGGAGCCTGTAGCTACGGAATACCATCTTGTAACTACTACCAAGCAGCCGACCCAATGTCTACGTGCGTAGCACAAGAAAAAAGGACATATATTAGATGCCCTTAAAAATGGTAAGTATATTAAAATTGTAGACTATATTAATTCAAAATTGTTTTGATTACATCTTGCACTCTTCATCCGTGAGGAGTGCAAGATTTTATTACATATAATTCAATAAACTCATGTTCATAGAAGCAGAAGTCACTTGCATACTTGCTTGATATGCGTATTGAGCCTGCATCCAGTTTGTAATTGCTGTTGTCAAATCAACATCCTTAAGATTTGATAAATATGCAGTTAAGTTTTCATTATTTGTTTCTAAAGTAGAAGATGTCATTTCTAAACGGTTGTAAACTCCGCCAAATTTTGTTTGTTCTGTAGTGATTGTAGAAAGTGAATCTTTGAACATATCTAAAGTGGAATTCATTTCCGCATAACCGCCTTCTGTGTCGCCATCAAGAACTTTTTGGATGGAATTGCTTAATTTTTTTAATGCACCCATTACTCCGGCATAATCTTCTTTAGCTTTTAAATCACCAACATCACCATTATAAGCTGTACCATTTTCGTACTCATAAGTTTTAGCACCCGCAGCACCAATTTTTTCAACTACAGTCTTTCCATCGACATCAGTAAATAAATTATTACCATTCGCATCTTGCCCTTGGGCTTTATAATATCCAAACACTTTATCACCTGTAGTATTAATAACTTCAAATACTCCATCAGCAACTTCAGTTTGTCTTATATAATCCTTATTTGAATATGGTGTTCCATTATAAATAATGTCACCGTTAGCGTCCATCGTATATGGAACGGTTTTTGTATTAGCACCACTAAATATATAATTGTCATCATATTCTGTGTTAGCTAAATCGACCATTGTTTTGGTAATTTCATCAATTTCAACTTTTAAAGCTTTTAATGAAGTATCACTATATGTTTGGTTATTAGCTTGAGTAGCTTTATTCCAAGCATTAGAAAGGTAACCATTAGCTAAATCCATCAAATCATCCAAGGCGCTTAATTCAGTTTTGGCTAACTCAACATTAGATGAAAAAGTATCCATTTGCCCAAGCTGTCTATTTGTATTTAGAACATTAACTGTCGCAATCGGATCATCAGTAATACTTGTAAGTTTGCTACCTGATGCTAATTGTTTAGTTAATTTATTATAGTTACTAAGCTGTTTTTGCATATCAGCAACTAATTGAGAGTATTTTCCGCTTGTAGAAATTCTGTTTACCATCTAAATTAACCTCCCAAACTCATCAAAATATCAAGACAACTGTTACAAGTATTGAAAACTTGAGCTGCAGCTTTATACGCAGATTGGTATTTTACTAAATCAACCAATTCTTCATTCAAATCAACACCGGTTGCATCTTTAATTTTGCTTTCAATAGATTGAACCAATTGGTCTTGAGTATCAGCCAATGATTTGATGTTGCTTCCTGCTGCCGCAACTTTACCGACAAGATTAGTATAAAAATCATCAATTGAATTACCGTCAAGCTCTGTCAGCTTTTCATTTCTTGTTGCAAGCATACTCTCTACATTCAGAGCATTACCAACGGCATTTTCATCAAAATTATTCAAATCTGCAAAATATGCACAAGAGATTTTCCAACATCCGTCATCTCCTAACAAATCAGAATTAATCTGGATATTCCCCGCAGTAATCCCTGTTGCCGTTTTTCCGTCAGGTCCAACAAATATTAAGTTATCCGCCGTTGTTGCTTGTAATTTACCCGTATCATTAGGATTAATGCAATATGCACCATTTCTTGTATTCAAGTCATTAAATACTTTTGCAATTGATGCCGCTAATTTATCCAAACCATTCATAACAGTACCGGCATTAATACCATTTGCGCCATCACCATTATCCGTTGCAAAGTGAAGAAGACCACCGAGAGTTCCGGAAGTTATAATTGAATTTGCATTACCTTCTACAACTTCATTTGTTGTAGGATTAACAATACTGATTACAGCATTTTCGCCATCCCAATCATCAGGATAATTTATTGGCGGATTTTGAGCATCACAATACGCTTTTGCTGTTTGGATATCAAATTTCCCTGTAACTTCTGCGCACCTTACAACCGCATTACCGCCAACATAAACATTAACAGCGCCGTTATGTTTTTCTTCTACAGTGATATTTGTAAATTGTGACAACTCGTTCAAAATTAAATCACGTTTATCAAGAAGGTTGTTAGCTTCAAGAGTTCCGGTTTGAGTTGTAATCAAAGCTTTGTTTACGCTAGCCAATTCTTCCAACTTATTGTTTAAATTTTGATATTGAACATAAATTTTTGAATTCTTTAAACTTGTTTCAGACTCGCCATCACCTAATGCTTGAGTAGTATTTTCTTGCAGCTGTTTGTATTTAGAATTCATTATTGAAGTCAATGTTTTTGCATTTTCAATAAAATTTGTTCTGGCAGTAGAACTTGCAGGATATTTATTTAAGTTGTTAACAGCTTCGTAAAATGCTGAAAGCTGGTTGTCAATTCCGGTACCTTCCAAGTCATTCAAAATATTAGACAAATCTCCCAAACCATCCAATTGGGCTTGCAATTTGCTTTGTTCGGAAAGTTGTATGCGGTAATAATTATTAAGATATTCATCATTGTAACGCATTATGTTAGCAATTTTCACACCGCCATTTGCATGAACTTGATTATTTGGATTATCACCAATTGCACCGGCAATATTTCTTGTCGCTAAATTTGTACGTTGCTTATGATAACCTTCTGTATTCATGTTGGCTACGTTATGTGACACAACACTAATTGCTTTCTCATTTACAGAAAGCGTGTTTGCCGTCATATTTAGTGATGAAAATAAGCTAACCATTATTTACCTCAACTTTACTGCTTCGCTCTGATATTTTTTTAAGAATACCAAAACTTTCCACCGGAGCCGTAGCACCGCTTAGATTTCTTCGTTTACTGTCCACACGTCATAATCGTGTGAATCTGTTTTACCTGCTCCGTTATAATTACATCCTTGAGGAGCAAACGCATCAATAACTGTTTCCAACATCTTGTTGGTCATTATGATACCATGTTTTATTAATTCCACATTTTGCTGATTTAATAACGCTAATTCTTGAAAATCGTTACAAATCTTTACTTTTCTTTCTTTTAAAGGTTCAACAAAATCCGGAGCCTCATTAGCTGCAAGTTCAATAAAACCGGACATATTAGTATCTTCACCTTTCATTGAAATTGCAAGATTTTTTCTTTCGTTTTCTAGCTTTAGAATCTGATTATTGACTGCAATGATTTTATTATCAGTTACACCCAAGTCATCAGGTTTTGCACTCTTCAATAACTCACGCTTTTCTTCAAAAAGAGCTTTCAAATTTGAATTAGCCTTGATTATTTTATCCAGAACTTCTATTAAATTTTGAAATAATTTTCTATCCATATATTTTTACCGTTAATTATTAGAATAAGTATTTAACAAATCTATTAAATATACCTTCGTTTTGATTTCTAGAAATTGCGCCTCTGCCTGATAGAGCAAATTGAAGATTAGAAACATTGTAAGAATAGATTTCTCCGTTTACATTAAGCCATCTTGGGTCAATTACACCTGTTACAATAAAATCCATTCTTTCATTGCCGTTAACAAGTGTTTTTTTACCTTGTACACTTAAGTTTCCGTTAGGAAGTTGTTGAACAACTTGAACAGCGATTTTATCACCAAATGTCATAGAACGTCCGCCGGCTGCTGAATTTGAAACTTCGTTAGAACCGCCGTAACCGTTTGAGTCTTTTAGAGAAAATCCAAACCATTTATTTAAAAATGAAGTGAATGTATCAACAGTATTTGAAGACTTCTCGGAAGAATAAGTCAAGTTATCACTAACTGTAATTTTTTCACTCATTATTATTGATAACAAATCACCTATTTGATGTGCTTGAACCCCACCAAACAAAGAGCGAGGAACACCGGCATAATTTTGTGTCGCACCAAGAGTGAATAAAGATTCTGCCTGTACACCCATTGTCGCTGTTGTTAATATTAATGCGATTGTTAGTATAACTCTTTTCATTTATTTTTCCTCAAGTCTAATTAAAGTTGAAAGGTTGAACAGTGGAACTGTTGAATAGTTTATTTTGTTCGCTTGCGCTCACTATTTATTTTTTATGACCGAAGGGAATTTAAAGAACTTTTTCACCATTCACCCCTTCAACTTATCAACTGTTATTTTCAATCCCCAGTCTTTACTTACCAATATCTAGCACAAAAATTCTGCTATCACACTTCTACCATAAAGCAATCCGTACTTTATGTCATCATCCGAAATGTTGAATTCTCCAACAGCTTTTGCACATTCTCGTACATCATTTACGTCAATTCTATCAAGAAGAGTCTGTGCAGCTGCTGTTTCTGTACCTCTAGATACTTCAACCACACCGCCATCGTCTTTTTTAGGCAAACTTTGGTTTGACTTAAACGCACTTAATGCGCTGAATTGTTGTACTGAATTTTGTTCTATTCTTGGTAACATTTTTTGTCCTTTTTGTTTTTAAGTTTGTATTTAATTTAGTTGAAGAGTTGAATGGTGGAAAGGCTGAAAGGTTCGTTTAATTTCCTTCGGTCATATATAAAATTGTGAGCGTTAGCGAACTTAATGAACTATTCAACTGTTTCGCTTTTCAACCTTTCAACTTATTTATCCAACAAACTTCTCCATCTGTCTGTAAATCTGATCTGCGAAACCAAAGCTTGTTCTTGGATTAT
>URPS01000064.1 GCA_900549855.1 uncultured bacterium
AAACACATAACACAAACCTTTCATACAACCTACACACTAACCTTCTACACATGAGGAATTAATGAAAAAAATTCCAAAACCTTTCTTAAATCAAGAAAGGTTTTTTTTTGTGCTACGCACGTAGACACAACTGTCGGCTTCTAGGTTTGAATTACAAAATTTTATTATAACAACCATCTCCGCCTCAAAGTGAAACTATCATAAAAAAGTACATTTGCCCCCGCACGTAGACACAACTGTCGGCTACTTGGTTGGGACTACAAAATTGTACTATAACTACCAGCTTCGCCTCAAAGTGAAACTACTAGATTAATGTACATTTGCCCCCGCACGTAGACATTGGGGCGGCTGCAGTGTGGTGATTACAAAATTATATTTGCCCCTCTTAAATTTTTGCTATTGAGTGTATAAGATATTTATGGTATTATACTCGTATAAGAGGGCTTAGAAAGATGGGCTATAAAATATTATCAAAAAAAGAATTGTGTCCAAATCAATACGAAATTACTATTGAAGCGCCTTATGTTGTAAGGAATGCAAAGGCTGGACAATTTATAATTTTTAGAGCAGAAGAAAACGGAGAAAGAGTTCCGCTTACAATTGCTGATGTTAATAAAGAAACAGGCGCATTAACAATCGTATTCATGGCTGTGGGATATACAACAAAAAAACTTGCAGAATTGAATGTAGGTGATGAAGTTGTTGATATTGTAGGACCTTTAGGTCAACCTACTCACATTAAGAAATACGGTACTGTAGTTTGTTTAGCCGGTGGCTATGGAGCGGCTCCTTGCTATCTTATAGCAAAAGCATTTAAAGAGGCCGGTAACAAGGTTTACATGATTATGGGTGCTAGGACAAAGGAACTAATCTTCTGGCAAGATAAAATGAAAAATGCATGTACTGAATTGTTTATAACAACGGATGACGGTTCTTTAGGAGAAAAAGGTTTTGTTACTCAAGTATTGGAACGTTTGATGGCATCTGAAGAAATTAATTATGCAATTGCAGTTGGACCAATGCCAATGATGAGGGCTGTTGCTAATCTTACAAGAGATAAAGGTATTTATACAGAAGCAAGTATGAACCCTATTATGGTTGATGGTACTGGCATGTGTGGCGCTTGTAGAGTTACTGTTGGCGGAAAGACAAAATTTGCTTGTGTTGACGGACCTGATTTTAATGCGCATGAGATAGATTTTGATGAAGTTATCAACAGAACAAAAATATACAAAGACCAAGAAAAGAAGCGTTCTGAGAATTGCAATCTTTTAAAAATGGCAAAATAAAATTAATCAGTAAATAATTAACATAGGAGATAATTAATGGCTCGTGATCAAGAAAAATCAATACCTTTGTGCCCACTAATGAGTGTAGGGTCACAAGTGGAAATTGTTTGTATGCAAGAAAATTGTGCTTGGTATTTAAAGAATTATAAAATTTGCTCTGTTTATATGATGGCGCATAACTCAATGTTGGATGTTCAAGCAAAACAGGCGAAAGCAAGGCAAGCACAGCAAAATCCGAATGCGTAGCTAGAAAACTTTTCAAGCCGGTTTATACCGGCTTTTTATATTTTTAAGGGAGATTAAATAATGAAAAATACAGTTGTTATCGGAGCTCAATGGGGTGATGAAGGTAAGGCTAAAATAACAGATTTACTTGCAGAAAAAGCTGATTTAATAATAAGATATCAAGGTGGCTGCAATGCCGGTCATACCGTTGTAACCGGTGGCAAAACTTACAAATTTCATTTAATCCCATCTGGGATTCTTTATGATAAAACGGTTTGTTTTATTGGTGCAGGTACCGTTATTCATCCTGAATCTTTTGAAAAAGAATTGAACGAGCTTAAAGCGGAAGGAGTAAACTTCAAGAATCTTAAAATTTCTCCTTTGGCATCAATAACTATGCCATATCACATAGAAGTTGATGGTTATAACGAAGCTCATTCAGGAAAAGGTAAAATTGGTACTACAAAAAAAGGCATAGGTCCAACTTACACTGATAAAATGGCAAGAATTGGGTTAAAAATTCAAGACTTGTATTCTTATGAAGCTCTAAACGAAAAGCTTGATATGATTTTGCCAATAAAGAACAAAACTCTTAAAAATGTTTACGGGCTAGAAGAATACACTAAAGATTGCATAATTTCTTTATGTGAAAAATATGCGGAGCTCTTTAGACCTTTCGTTTGTTTTGAATGGCAGGATTTATTAAATCGTTTTAAGGACAAAAAAGTTTTATTCGAAGGGGCACAAGGTGTCATGCTCGATATTGATTATGGAACATACCCATTTGTAACCAGTTCAAATCCAATTGGCGGCGGAGCTTCTACCGGCAGCGGTTACGGTCCTTGTATGATACAAGAAGTTGTTGGAGTTTCAAAAGCTTATGTAACAAGGGTTGGCGAAGGTCCTTTTGTTACAGAATTAAGCGATGAAACAGGAAAGAGTATTCAGGATATCGGACACGAATTTGGTGTAACAACTGGTAGACCAAGAAGATGCGGTTGGTTTGATGCTGTAATTATGAAATACGCAGTTTTAGTTGGCGGCATTACAAATGTTGCTTTAACAAAGATTGATGTATTTGATACATTTGATGAAATCAAGATTTGTACAGCATACAAAGATTGTCGTAATGATAAAGTGTACACTACTTATCCTACTGATGTATTTATACATAAATATCTTGAACCTATTTATGAAACAATGGCAGGTTGGAAAACTTCTATAAGCGACATCAGAAAGTATGAAGATTTGCCTGAAAATGCTAAAAAATACATTGAACACGTTGAAGATTTAATTGGTGCGCCAATTGGTATTATTAGCGTTGGACCGGATAGGGAGCAGACTATTTTTAGGAAGTAAATTCCACGACAATAGCCCCACCTTGTCTTGGATTATTTGGGGTGTCGGCAAAGTAACGTCTTACGGGCTTACGCCCTACCGAAAATTCGCTAGCCCTCTCCTACAAGGTATTACTGTCCAAAATAAATTTAATAAAATGAAAATAGTTAATAAATAGCTGGATTTCTCGTTTTGCAATATACTTCCAAGCTTGTTGTTAAGATTACCAGTTAATAAGTGAAGTGAAAAATCGAACCTCGTAATGACGCTAAGTCGGTAGTTTTACGTCGAATCATCCTGAGTGCGATTAGCGTGAAGGATCCAGCTATTTAACAACTTTTATCTTGAGTCTATACAATATAAATTTTACAAAAATTACTTGTTATGACTATATCCTAGCGAGCAATGATAGATTTATTTCGGACAGTAGTGTCTTACAAGGTGAGGGAACGACAGACACTTGTATTTTAAAAAATATACCCACCCGCATCTGTAAAACTCAGCATGAAAACCCTCAATTATATGACACCTAAACAGAAACTTCAATATTTTAGTGTTGTGATTGCTTTTTAAATTCACCAAGATTAAACTGTAAACTTTTGTAACAAAATAAATAAAACGTGAAATTAGATATTTTTAATATACTTTATATATATGTAAGATGTAAATAAAGATTTAATCCCTAAATCCCTTCCTAACTAATTTTCCTAGCTTCTCATTTTGAGAAGTTTTTTTTTGCAAAAATTATAATCTAAGTTCAAGTTCTTTAAGACGTGTCTGAACATCTTCCATAAGTTTCCGATTTATAGAGAGTAAATCTCCAATTACAGCAATAACACCAAGCTGAACAGAAGAAATCAGGCATATTGCTGCGAATATTAAAGATTGAATATGTCCATTTCCGTTGCCTTCAATAAAATAATAAAGGTATCTTATGGCTGTTAAAAGTCCGATAAAGCCGACAATTCCGGATATTGTTATAAAGAATCTGAAAGGACGATAAACAATAAACATTCTAATGATTGTTTTCATTGATTTGAACATATAATCAAAGATATTTTTTACCAGTTTAGAATCACGCAATTTTTCGTTAACTCTAATTGGTACGGATACAATTTTTAAATCTTTTGCGTTTGCTTGAAGTATAGTTTCCATCGTGTATGTGTAATTATCAAATACATTTAGTCTAATAGCTGCGTGTTTTGAAAAAGCTCTAAAACCGCTAGGAGCATCTTTTACATTTGTAGAAGAAAGCAGGCGCAAAACTGCTGAACCAAATTTTTGGCAAATTTTTTTGAATGGTGAAAATTCTTTAATTGTCCCAATATCTCTTGCTCCGATTACAATATCTGCTTCTCCTGTAATAATCGGTTCTGCAAGTTTTTCAATATCTGCTGCGCAATATTGATTGTCGGCATCTGTGTTTACTATTATATCAGCACCACTTTTTAGAGAATATCTGAGTCCGCTTCTAAAAGCATTGGCGAGTCCTTTGTTTGGTTTTATATTTAGAACGGTAGCGCCCCAAATTTTAGCAATGTTTTCAGAATTGTCGTTTGAACCGTCATTTATCACAAGAACTTCTATCTCATCAATGCCGGCAATTGTTTTTGGCAAATCGTTGAGCGTTGTTAATAATGTTTCTTCTTCATTATAACAAGGTATTTGAATAATTAGTTTTGTCATGTAAAATATTATATATAAATAAGGTATTTGTGTAAAGAAGAAATGGGGATAGTTGAGTGCTTTATATAATGCTTTTGGGGCTTATTTTGAGGCTTACAAATATAATTAAGCCGGAAGGGCTTTGGAATGATGAATATGTAAGCTGGCATGTTGCGTCTACTCCATTTTTTGGTGGTTTTGGAGAAGAAATTCTAAAACAATGTCATATGCCTTTGTATTACTTATATCTAAAACCTTTTGCAGGATGCTCAGATACTATATTACGTTTAACTTCTGTAATTCCGGCGTTGCTTGCAATTCCGGTAATGTATCTAGTTGGAAAAGAAGTTTCTAAAAGAGCCGGATATTATGCTGCAACTATAACATCAATACTTTCTTTTCTTGTATATTATGCGCAAGAAGTACGGTTTTATTCGATTTTATTTTTGTTTTCTGCGTTATCGCTCTTGTATCTGATTAGGTATATAAGATATGATGATAAGAAAAATTTAACACTATTTATTGTATCAAGCGTTCTAATTCTGCTAACACACGTGATTGGAATTATTTATGTTGCGTTAACTTTCTTCTATATTGCTTATAAGAGGAAAAGAAAATCTGTTTATATATATTCTATTGTAGCAACGGTTGTATTATCTCTTATAATCTCTACAAATGTCTTAAGAATGATACCTGTTTCTCAATGGTGGGGGCACTTTAGTTATACAAATATTTTGTTTTTATTCAGTGATTTTTTCTCTCCGATTTTAACGAATAATGTGAATGCGCCAACTGTATTTTTTTATAATAAATCAATAGCATTGTGGCAGACTATTCCAACATTGATAGCTCTTTTTGCAATAATTAAGGGGGCAAAAAAAGGTCTGTCATTAATTGTGCTGGGCGTGATTCTTATTATGTCATCTCTAGCTATTTCCGGCAAATTAGTATTTATAACGAAATATTTAATAGAAATTCTTCCTATTTTAATATTGTTTTTAGCAAGAGGTTTTGCAAAATTAAAACAACAAGGGCTTATATTACTCGCTATTTTTGTATTATTTCATTTGAGTTCATATTTCACGCCATATTATGTAACAAAATTAAGACGAACAGAGGGACATAAAATTGTGGGTGATATTTTGAACTATCAAAATCCGCAAAATATTATTTTTACTTATTATGAACCGGACAGATTTTCCAGATACACAAATTTTGATAATAAAAAAATGTACTATATAAGCAAGAGTAATCGAGTTTTGTATATGTCTAATCCAGCGCAAATATTATCAGAAATTCCGGTTGGAGAAACTGTTTCAGTCGTATTTTTGGATAGCGTAAGCTTTTTTGATGAAAAATATTTGCAGGAAAATAAGGACAACCCTATGCTTCCGGAGATGTTTGTAACATTTTCTAATGTAAAAAATTCAATGATTAAAAGAATGAATACTGATTTTAAAGAATTCAAAGTCACAAAAGGCGGCGCTTGGACAGTTATTTATGCAAAAAGGTTCAAATAATTATAATACTATTCTGTAACAACATCAGCAACTAATATTGGTCTATTTGCAAAATCGACGTCAATTCTTTTTATGATAATTTTACTGTTACATTGAATGATGTATTCTAATTCTCCAAGATTAACATTCGTAAAGTTATTCCTAAAAATAGCTTTACTACCCTTTTTTAAGTTAATTTCCCAATTTAATCCTGTCATTGGTAAAGAATTATCTTCTCTAGGTAAGGTTGCAGACATAAAACGTTCATTATTAATAATGTACCCATTTAATATCTTGTTTATATCAGATAAATTGTCTTTATAGCTTGCAAAATTATTCAGTATTTCGGATAAATTTATTCCATTTGAAAGCACGACATTTTCAAATCTATTCAAATTTCTTTCAGTTCGTACCAATTTAATATCTTTATCAATAGTAAATTTATTAATAAGATTTTTAAGATTATTTGCCCAAATCAAGTATGGCTCATGCGTCGACTTGCCTAATTTTGCATTTGATAATGCACCATTAATATCGCCCGAACCATCACCGACAAACATATTTAGAGAAAATATCTCTTCTTCAGATATTTTTACATTTTTTAAATTGTTGATTATTTTATTCCAAAAAGGTTCGCCATACACATCAATAGTACTTGATTTTCTGAAGTCAAACATATTTTTGAATCGTAGAAAATATGTAATTAATTCTTCTGGAGAACATTGTTTCCAAAACTCCTTGTGATTACCATAATTTATCATTTCTGATAAGGTTTTTATATCCATTTTGTCTAAATATACAGAACCATTTATTCCACGTATATCTTGTATTTTTAATTTTAAATTTTCATTTGGGATTAAAAAACCATTCTTTTCCTCAAAGCCAAAAGATTTAAGGATACTAGGCAATTTATTTATGTCAAAGATTTCATTAGAAAGTCTATCCCAGTTTTTCTTTATATTACTAGGTAAATGTTCTAGTATATAATTTCTTGCTTGTTCATCTTCTATTTTATATATATCAATTAATCCACTATTCTTATCAATTAGCTCTCCAAGGTGTATATGTACAATTTTATCATATTTATCAGATTCCTTGTATAATTTAGCAATCAAGAAATTGTCTTCACTAAATTTTTTAGTATAAATACCATTTTCTAGTTTTTCTACAACAGCACTTCTTGTAATTTCACTAATTGTTAAAGATTTAGAATACATTTCACCACTGGATTTTTTAAACATATCTTTTATTAACTCAAACGCATTTTGATTAAAGATTTTATTCTGATTTGCGTCTACTTCAATACATGAATCTATTATATTCCATACAATGCTATTTCTTACATTTTGCATTTGTATTAATTCTTTGATTGCAGAATATATTTTATCTCCATTTTTAGTTTTAGAATCTTGTATTAAATTGATAAAATTTTTGATATCATATTCTGATAAATATTGTAAATTCTCATTTATCTTTGTATTTGTCAAGTTTTCAAATTCTTTTTTTAATTCTAAAGTTTGTTTGTTCATAAACATAACTTGTGATGTATTTGGGATATCAGCCATATTTTTAATCGCACGAGTTGATTCCGGCTGGTTTGCTTTCCATTCGTTATATCGTCGCAAATATTCGCCGCCCAAACGTTCTCTTACCGCCTTATACTCCTCGGTCTTTGGCAAGTTTTTCATTTCCTGCGTAATTCTGCTAAAATCTTCTCTACTTTTAGCAGTTTTTAATTCTTTTATTAAGCGTTGTTGTATTTGAATTGGAGTTTCTAAATTAGCTGCTTCTTTTGTAGGAATTTCTTGTTCTTCTTGCGTAACACTTTTTTTAGAAGATGCCGGTTCTGTATCAACATCATTTTCGACTCTTGGAGTTTCACTCTCAATTTTGCTAGGAACTTCGTCAGCGACCTTTTTGCCGTTTGCATCAATCTTAACATTGTCTTTGCCAAAAGCCTTTTGCGCACCTTTACCTAAAGCTTTCATACCGCCACCGATAACCGGAGCAAAAAGAGCACCGCCGACACCACCTTCAACAGCGCCATCAAGCATTGTTTCAGCATCCCAATCAGAATCCAGTCCGGCTCTGAAACCACCATCAATAGCACCACCCAAAGCCCCATCCGTAGCCATTTCAGCAGCCATCGCAGAACCTCGTTTCAATAAATTTCCACCTGCGTACTCATAGCCGGCAGGGTTCGTAAGTGCTGTTTTTAACGTAGATTTCAAACCGCCTTTTGCAGCTTCCTCTGCAACTTCTTTTCCGACAGATTTAACCGCTTGAATTCCCCATTTTGTAGCAATAGTTTTACCGACAGCACCGCCTAAACCTGCAGTCACAGGAGCTAACGCACCGGAAAAACCACCCGTAGCAGCATCGTGCTTCATATCTTCAAATGTATATTTTTTATCTGTTCCGACGGTATCAAGAGCCTTAACGCCGATTTTTATTGCCGCTCCGCTTGCCGTTGCCAAACCGACACCAACTGCAATGCTTGCTCCACCTGTAACGGGAGCAGCTGCAACTGCGGCTGTATAAATGCAAACAGCAGCAATGCCTGAAACCATATCACCGGCTACATCTGCAGCCATATCTTGACCTTCTTTGTAGCCGTTAATTTTTTCGTCTGCTTGAGAAAGCTCACCTTTTTTGAACTTTGCTAAGTTTTCTTTCGTATAATCTAAGCCTGTAACCTCTTTGAAATCTTTTTTGCTGACTTTGCCCGTTTTTATTTGTTTAAGCAATTTTCTTTCAGCATCAATCTGTTGTTGAACTTTATCAGAGCCATCTCCAATTCCTGTAGTGTTTTTAAGCAAATCCCAGCCTTTACCAATCCAGCCTTGCTCTTTTTTTGCCTTGTTTAAGGCTTT
>URPS01000065.1 GCA_900549855.1 uncultured bacterium
ACAAAGAAGGTCAAGATATGGCTACCGATATGGTCGGTGATATTGTTTCAGGTGTGGCTGCAGTTGGTATTTATACCGCTGCACTTGCTACTGCTCCGGTAACAGGTGGGACTAGTTTGTTGGTTGGTTTTGGTTTAGCTACTGCGAGTGGAGCTGCAATCAAGGTTGGTGTAAAGGCTCTTGATACGGTTGGAACGGATAAAAAATATACCTTAAAAGATTGTAAACACGACGCAGCAACAGGTGCTTTTTCCGGAGGCTTAGCTCCTGTAACAGCAGGTTTAGGCGGTGCTGTCGGAAAAACTGTTGCAACAAAATTTGGTGTTCAAGCTATTAAAACCGTTGGTAAAGAAGTAGCGGAAGAAGCTGCAAAAGGTGGAGTAAAATCAACATTAAAGGCTGCTCTAGCTAACCCTGCCGGCTATGAATATGTTGGTGGAACATTTGCAAAACGTACAACTTCAATGGCTGCTGAAATGGCGACAGACGGGGCATTGAACGGAGCATTTGATGGTGGTTTTAGAGCCGGACTTGATAATAATTGGGATTCAGAAACCATGCTTGAAGAAGCGATTGTTGGCGGTGCCGGCGGTGCAGTCATGACACAGTTCTTTGGTCTGGGAATGAAAGCTTTAGGCAAAAGCATGCAAAAAGCTTTTGGTAAAGACAATGTGAAAATTGATGCTAATGGAAATAAGGTAGCTGATGAAGCACCTACAGTTCCTGATGCTCAGGGTGCAAAAGAAGCTTCTAAAGGTAAAGTTTTAGAAGGTGGTATCAAGGATACAGAATTAGATGAGGTTGCTCCTTTAGCACAAAGATTGGAAAAAGCTCCAAGCGCAGAAGATTTAACGAATCCAGAAGTTAAAAGTGTTAAACTTGAAAACGGTGAATTTAATGCTAACGGTGAATTTGTTCCAGATGGAACTTATACAAAAGCTGAAAGCGGAAAAGTATTAAGCAAAAAAGAAACTTTCAAAAAATATCCGGAAGGTGATAAAAAACTTGCTTCTAATATAAAAGAACTTATTCAACAATATGCAGGAATGCGTAAACCTACTAAAAATGATATCAATATTATTAACAGATTAGTAAAAGAACATCCTGAATTGAGTATTCAAGAACATTCTGAACTTTTACATGAGCTTTCTATTTTAACAAACGGAAGAAGCGAGCATACAAATTTTGTAACTGATTACTGCGGTCTATCTAGAGTTTCTGATTTCAAGACTTTCAAAACTAATTTGGAAGAATTTAATAAATTCTATAGAGAATTAAAGGACAGTAATGCTGATTCAGAGTACGTACTTTCTCCGCTCAAAAATATGAGAACAGAGTATTTCTCAGACAATATGAGCAAAATTAAGCCGGAAGACTTCAAGCGCAACTTAGAAATGTTTAAAGGTTTTTCTCCTAGAATGCAAGATGGCGGTATGCGACAAGACAAATTATGGCTATTCGCTACTCATACTCAAAAAGAATTTGATAATATGAATTTCGCGAATGATTTCAACAAATGGGCAGATTTACAAGAAGCTTGTGGCAATGAGAATGTTGTCAGATTTTACAGGGAACCATTTAGTTTCGCTAAACTGACTGATGAAAAAATGGCGCAAGTTCGTAAAAATGTTGAACTTGTAAAAACTATGATAGAAGGTGGTTCAAGAGATACGAGAACAATGTGTAATATTATAGAAGATATGGGATATACAAGCAATTACACTGATTTGTATTCAAGAATCAAAATCGAAATTGGCGATGGTTTTGATATAAATAATTTTTCACGCTTATTAAATTCTGCTTACGTTGAAAATGGTGTCCATAACTATGATTTCGGTATCCAATTTGCTAAAAAATTACCAAAACAATTGAAAGAATTCGGTGCTTACGAAATCGGCAAAATGGCGGAAAAATTTGCTAAGGCTGATAAAGCAGGTCAAGATGAAATATTGGCTAGACTTTCTATTTTAAGTAAATTTTCAGAATTCGATAAATATGAAAGAATTGGAAAATATGATGTTGAATATATTTTGAATGATGATATACCAAGCGCTTTAAAGATTGCAGAATTTTTAGAGAATGCAGAGCCTAGCTATGTTGAACATTTGAGCTATAACTATCAAAATAACTATAAACATATTTCTATAGAAGAAATGTTGAAAGACAATGATTTGGATGTAATGATTACAAATGCTAAATTGCACAAAGAATTGCCTCAAAAATTATTAGAAAGACTTAATAAAAATCAAAGCACTCTATTCTATGATGTAGAGCCGGAAGTTTTGAAGCAAAGAATAGAAGTTATAAATAAATATCAAGATAAATTTACTCCAGCAGAATTACACAACATGTATTCCGGTAATTTTGCGGCAAATGATGATGTAATGAATATGTTGGCAGGGTTGAATAATACTAAATTAAGAGAGTCATTTATATATGGTGGAGTCGGTGAGAAACTTAACCAACTTGATAAGAAAACATTAGATATATTTGAAGATTATGTTAATAATTGTGAAATAACAGAACGAGATGTCTATGATTTCTCTAGAAATTTATATAATTTTGATTTTGGAATATTTAATCTTTTATCAAAAGAAGAATTGGATGCTATACCATTCCGCCATGTGACTAATCTGGCTCAATTTGATATAGAAACAAAATATGGAAATATGCCATCTACTTTAGAATGTATTCAACATAATGTTGCAGCGACACCTAAAAAAATACGTGATTTTGTAAAGAATCATATCGGATATGAATACTATAAAAATATGATTTCTCCTGAAAATACAGTAAAACAAACAAGAGCAATTCAAATTTTGGAAAAACTTTCTGATGAAGATTTGCAAGCAATTGGTCCACAAGCTGTTTCTACATTTTTGGATAAAAATGTATGTGGATATTCTACAACAGAGTTTAACTCAAACAACTTAAAAGTATGGAAACAGTTGGATAAAGATATCAAAGATAAATTCGAATCTGCACAAATTGGAGATAAAGTATATGAATTTTTGACATCAAATAATAAATATGATTTGAAAGATATAAATGCTAAAGTTGCAAAACTAAAAGAACAAGGAATTTTTGAAAATATTAATTCTGATGGTTTAGCTACATTGTTGCGTAATAAATCAAAAGAAATGGAAAGAGTTTTTGATGAAATCGTAAGTGATAAGAACTTCAATAAAGATGACATAAATTATTTAATTAGTAATTTAGATGTTCTAAAAAAGAATGGTATTAATGATTGGGATTATATAAGCAATCTTCTTAAAAAGAAGGTTGATACCAGTGCAATTCCGGATATCATTCGTGCCTTGTCTATTGTACCGGAAATCCGAACAGCTCAAAAAGATTTTGCAGATTATATGATTGCAAGAGGTGATATTGAAGCTCCTTTAGTAGCTAGATTATTAACTACAGTTGACGATATCAAATTTAGAGGCGCAAAACAATCTTCTCACCCAAGTAATGCAGTTAAGACTGAATTAGCGAAAGAATTATTTGATAATCCGAATATAGAAAATAATGAAATAACAAATATTTTATATTCATTGAATCAATTTGAATCTTCTAAAGAACATCCGATTTCTGTTTTAAAAGATTTCATTACAGATTTGATTAATAAAAAGAAATATTCAACTTCTGATATTAGTGAAATATGTGATTATTTGCGTAACAGAGAGGGCTTTTTTATCCAAAACCATGTTGATTTTGCTTTTAGATTATTGAATGATAACAAACTAGAAACTTCTAAAGCGAAAGAAATACTTAGACATTTACATGGTTATGAAAATAAAAAATGCGTAGATACAGTAATGGAACTTACTGATGATATTTTGACAAATTATAGAAATATAGATAATACAAATATTGTGAATATTGTAGGTAGTATAAGCTATCATGAAGAAAATGCCGAAGTGCAAGCTAAGTTTGCAAAAGAATTGCTTGCCGATAGAAATGTTAACCAAGACTGCATAGCTTCTATGGTAAATTCAACAGATTGCTGGTTTGGTGATGAAGTTACAAATAGAATAAATACCTCTAACAAGATAGATTTTATTAAAGAACTTGTTAAAAATCCTAATATTGAGCAACGAAAAATTGCAGGTATTATAGCCGGCATGCCAAATGATAACTTTGGAGTTACTAAAGATTTAGTCGTAAAACTTGTTAATAACAGAAATGTTGACCAAGATGATATCTCAAGATTAGTAAGATTAATGTATACCAAAGATATTGCACCGGAAGTTATGGCTCAAAAAATCTACGACTTTGCAGCATCAGGGCTTGATAGAGGATTGATAGAAGATATTTGCGGAAATGCCAGCAAATTGTCAATCTTTAATGATGAAGTAGTTGCAATCCTAAAAAGAATAAAAACAGAAAATCCTTCTGCTGACATTGCTTTGCTTATCAGAAATATTACGGATGATGTTTTTGCCAAAAAACTTGAAGATAGAATTGATACATTGTTGTCACTAACAGCTCTTAGTGCGGAAGATAAACTTGTATTCAAAAAACAAGGTGTTGATATTGATGCAAAAATGAGAGCTTTGATGCAGTCAATCGATGCAAAACGTCCGATTATTACAACAACAAAAGATGATGTTAAAATATTCCTTAAACATATTGGAAATAATGGCAAAGCAGATGATGTTATACGAAATGCTAATTTTGAAACATTTGGCAAAGACGGAATTCAACTGGAATATTCAAGAGATGAATTTATTCAAAATATGGATAAAATTCTCAAAGGTTCCGGTGCTGTGACAAAGGAAATTGATACTTCTAATACCCAAATTCCTGATTTAATACTTCATCAAAACGACATAAAATTAACTGCTGAAAAAATTGCTTCTCTTAGAGCAACTTGTAAAACGGAAGAAGTAGAAGTCATTCTTGACGGTGTTCAAGTTAAGGGTACAAGATTTTTGGGAACACAAGGCGGTTCTAACAGAGCTTATTACACTCAAATCGGTGATAAATTGTATTATATTAAATATCCGGATTCTTCAAAACTTGGTCAGAGTGTTGAAGAAGTTGTTGCTGCAAATTTATACAGAGCAGCTGGTATAGATTCTCCTAATATGAAATATATTTATGATAATAAGGGTCAAATTATTGGTATGGCAGGAGAATATGTGCCTGATATGAGTATGACTCCACGTGCACAAGGTCAAGCAACAGAAGGTTTTGCCACAGATGCTTGGCTTGCTAACTGGGATGCGCCTAAAAATGACAATACCCAATATAGAGCAAATGGTGTAATCAAAGTCGATGTTGGCGGTTCATTACGTTATCGTGCAAAAGGCGAGATGAAAAACTTTGGTAACATTGTAGACGAATTGTCAACTCTTATTGAACAAAATTCAGAATTCCTAACAATGACAAAAGATGAACTTTTAGCTTCTCTTAAACACGTTACCGACATGCCGGAAGATAGAATCTTAAAAATCATTCAAGATTCTCCTCTTGATGATGTTTTGCTTGCAAAAACGTTATTCAAACGTAAAGAATACATGACAATATTCGCAGAAAAATTAAAAACTTTAGACGAAAGAAACTACAAAAATATTCTTGATATGGTTAATGAAGCAAAAGCTTTAACTGTCCAAGATTTCAGAGATGATGCTAATATTGCTGAATTGTTAGGCTATACTCGTACAAAAACCGGTTTTGAAGGTATGTTAAACAACCATATTCCTGATAATGTTGCTTTAACGGCAGAAGAAAAAGAATTAGCTGAAAAAATGATTGCCGAAATCAATAAATTTACTAAGAACAATAGAATTGCAGATAATGTAGAAATTGAACCTGAAACAAGAGAGTTTTTGAACTCTATACTAAAAGGTATTCCAGAATTCGCAGCATATTTTGGAAAACCTCAACATAGCTTACAAAAATATTCTCTTGATGTTCATATCCTCAAAGTTATGCAAGATTCTATGAAAGATCCTTTGTACAAAGAACTTGGAGATGTTGATAAACTTGTACTCAAATTTACAACACTTTTGCACGATGTAGGCAAACGCTATTTGTTAGAAGGTTCTGACACCGGTCACGCTGCTATGTCTGCAGAATATGTATATTCAATCTTGGATAGATTTAATCTTACACAAGATGTGAAAAACAGAATTATTGCAAACATTGAAAACCACCATTGGTTTAAAGAATATAATTTGGGACATATTCGTCCGGAAACAGTTGCAGCATTATGTCGTAGACCAGAAGATTTTAAAATCTATCAAATTATGGCAAAAGCAGATTTGAAGAATGTAAATGATACATTCTATATGAGAGCACTTGGTGCATCTTCTATGGAAGATGCTGATGCTAGATTCGCAGAAAAAATGGCAGAAATTGCACCTTATGTACAAAAATTGCAAGAAAAACAAGTTGTAGTTACTCCAACGACATTTAGAGACGTTCCGCAAAGAGTTGCATCAGATGGTCGTGTTGTTGCGGCAAGAACATTTCCTACCGAAAAAACTATGTTAAACGGAGTTGATACAGAATTTAAGGTTCTTAATCTTACAACACTAAAACAAGATACAAATATGCAGCAATTTGGATTTAATAATATATCATTACAAGATGTACGTATGATGGTTCACATGGTTGAATCAAAAATTAATATGGATGTATTTAAAACATTATCAAACAATCCAATGAACAATTCAGCACAATCAATTTCTATGATAAGTATGGCTGATAAGTCTACTTATGGAGGACGTCAGTTCGGGTTAGTTCTTGATGTTGAAAATGCTAATATTTCTCACGCATATTATGCAAATACTGCTTCTGGAACTCAAAAAGGATTAGGCAGTTTTGTTAGAGAACTGTTTGAAGATAATGTACATAGAAGTTTTGTTAAAGATAACTTTAAACAATACTTAAAATCACAAAATATAGAAATTTCAGATAGCGAATACGCAGCAATTACAAAGGTAATTATGAGTAAAAAATACCCTGAAACTCAAATTAAAGATATTAATATTGGCACAAGAACATTCAAAGGTGAAGATATTCAAAAAGCATTTACATATTCTCGTGACCAGCTTATTGATGTTAAAAAGATGAAAGCTCATGGTATGCACAATGAACTTGTTGGCATGAATACACAGGTAAAAGGTATTGTAGCTAAGGTTAGGAGTTTGAATGAATGTCCAAATTGGTTCTTGGAATTTGCAAAAGAAAATAATTTGCCTATTATTTTGATTGGAAATTAACAAAATCTTGAATAATTTACATTTTGCATTGTTTTTTGGCTAAAATATATATAGAGGTTAAAAATAATGCAAAAAGCAGATTTACATATACATTCAAATTGCTCTGACGGAAGCAACTCACCATCAGAACTTCCAAAAATTTTAAGTGACGCTAACGTAAATATTTTTGCTCTAACTGACCATGATACCGTTGATGGGTGTTTAGAGCTCAGCAAAACTTTTGATAATTTTATTCGTGGAGTTGAGCTAACTTGTCTTTGTGGTAGCATAAAATGTCATATTCTGGGATACGGAGTTGATATTTATAACAAAGAGTTACAGGTTCTTATTGCGAAAGGTAAGCTTTTGCGCAAGCGGAAACTGGAAACTCGTATCAAGTATCTTAAGGATGTTCATAATATAGAGTTGAATCAAGAAGAGCTTGATTGGCTTTATTCCAGAAAAAGTGTTGTTAAAACTCATCTTGCAAACATCCTTGTAAAAAGAGGTTTGGCTGATAATAATATAGAAGCTATGCAAAAATATCTTGATGCTTGTAAGACCGGCAATACTCGTTTTGATGGGCAGGAAGGAATTGATACTATTAAAAAAGCGGGCGGAATTGCTATCTGGGCGCACCCAATAGGCGGAGAAGGTGAAAGACACCAAAGTGAGGCGGAATTTTTGCCAAAACTTGCTGAGATGAAGAAGTTTGGAATCCAAGGTCTAGAGTGTTACTATTCAAGATACAACAAACAGGAAATCGAGTTTCTGGTTAAATGCGCAAATTCTAACGGGCTCTTAATTTCAGGTGGGAGTGATTACCATGGTACTAACAAAGATATTCCGGCAGGAAGGTTGAATGTTGAAGAAGAGTATATTAGTCCTGAAAAATTAACTATTTTAGAGAAATTGGTATGAAAAAATTAATACTATATTTGATAAAAATTTACCAAAAAATATCAGCCCATACTCCGCCCAGATGCAGATTTTATCCAACATGTTCAGAGTATGCAAAACAAGCAATAGAAAAATACGGACTCCTGAAAGGCGGTTGGTTAAGCATAAAACGTATTTGTCGCTGTCATCCGCTTAATGAAGGCGGTTATGATCCTGTACCGTAGAACCTCCATGAATATGGAGGTCGCAGCTGCTAGTGAAGCTATGCCGAGCTTTACCGATGCTGGTGGGTTATAAATGACGAAAAGTGTATCTATCAGCCAGTCGTTCAGCGTTTAGATTGCCACGAAAATTCTCCAAGTTCTAAGTAAGACTACAAGACCAAAGTCCACTTTATAAATCCTAAAACAACTTTCAACTTTCCACTTCAACTTTCTTAACTGTGAACTTTTGTAACAATTTTCCATAAAACCCTAAAGTTTTCTTCTCAACCTGCCGTAATACATGGGGTAGGTAAGATAAAGGACAAGCTATAGGGCGATGGGATT
>URPS01000066.1 GCA_900549855.1 uncultured bacterium
GGATAAAGGGGTATGATTTTCGGGCATTGAAATGCCCGAAAACGCCGTCCGGCAACGCCTGTCGGCTTTCCAATTCGTAATACTTTTGCGTATGATTCCAAATTCGTATGCAGTTGAGGGCGTTTATCGCAGAAAATCAAGGCTTTTGCGTATTCACTTGAGTGTTGCAGTATGATGATTAAAAAACAAGCTATTTTGACAACGCTGTGAGCAAAAATTGACGAGTTCGCTCTGAAACAGAGTAACTCGTCGGACTTAAACTAAAAACAGCTTGTAGGCGATTTGTGAAAGCCTGTGAACGAAAAATAGTGCAAAAATATAGTACTTGACTTCTAAAACGCATTAGCGTATTGTGTGCTTGAAAAGGAGGCAAACAATATGAAAATAACTATAAAAGCAAAAGGCAAAATAAATTAAAGGAGGCAGATATAAAATCAATAAGCGTGTTGCCTTGTGGCAACGAAAAAATTATTAGAATTTGAAAACACACCTATAAATAATGAGGATATGTTTATTACAGATGTTCCAAAGGATATAGTTGAAGCAATGGCGAAACTGATATATCCCGGAATCGAAAACTATTTTGAAGAAAAGCGTAATAACGATTAAAACGAAAAGGCGGGTAGCAAATTGCTACTCGCCTTAATTAGTGATGTTCGGATAAAGAAAAAAGAAACCCGAATGTATCGCCGATAATGGCAAAGTTCGGATTTCTCTTCTTTGGCAGAGGTATAAGGATTCGAACCTTAAATGACGGAGTCAGAGCCTCGCAATCTTTTTTCAAAACCGCCTATTTAAGCCATTTTTCAGACTTTGCGTCTCTCAAAAATCTCTCAGAATTTTATTTTTGCTTATAACAGCAAATTCGTATGAGAAATTGCGAACCTTACACTGAGGTGTATAAAGAAACTCGAAATCCGCATTATCTTTTATGGTAGGGTAGTGCATCATTTGATGACGAACAATATAAAAGCTCATTATTCAATCGGTTTTAAGCTGAATGCCGGCCTCATATATTCTATTGAACTTCTGCTTAGACCGTATTGTGTAGCAATTTTTTCCCAATTAGAATTTACAATGCCGATAATCTCATTAGCGTATTCTATCGCTTCTTGTTCTTTAAGATTGTAATATGATGCAGATTTAATGGCTAAATCAGCGGAAACTCTATTATCATTTGCATCAACATTTAATGATAATTCATCTCCGAACGGAACAGGATTTACATCATATAATGGCGACAACACCCATCCGGATTTCGTTAGAATAAATCCATGATTTCTTAAATGGTCGTCAGTATTGTTAACTGCCATATTAAATACAATTCGTTTCCATAATTCGACAATATCTTGTTTAGGATTTGCTCCATATGATTTAAGAAATGAAACAATGTCTAAATAACTGCTTCCGTCATCTGCATTTGCTCCGTCTGTTTTGCCAAGCATAGTCATTGCAGAAGAAAAATGAATTCTTTTTTTACCGTCTCTGTCAAAGCGTTTTACTAAAAAAGTACTGCCTAATTTAGAAAATGTTTCAAGTTTTGACTCAGGCACATTAAGACCGCACAATTTTGCTAAATCATGAGTCACTTTTTCCCAAGCACCAATATTAGACTCATCATTTTTTGACGGAAACTTGGCTATCCAAAGACTGCCGTCGGGCGCTTCAATATTTGCCTTTGGTCTTGCACCGCCGAGTGATGAACCGGGTTTTATCAGTTGTTTTAGCCATTTATCATTCAAAAAGTCTTCATCAATTTCATAATTTCGTGAAGCTTCTTCAAGCGTTCTCAGCGTTGTCCATGGCGGTGCCGCTACATCAGAGTCATTAGATAAAAACTCCCCGTCTTTATCAGTTTTAAATCGCAAAGCTCCCATTCGTGTTTCGTCATAAACACCAAGTAAGTAATCGCTTGTGTGAAGTTCTCGAGGCTTTCTTTTTTCTCTATCGGCTTGAATTCTCTCACGCCTATTTATCAAAGCTCTGCCCCATCTGTCAGGACAAGAATCGGCAAAAACACCAAACTCATTTTTTGACGGAAATTGTCTGCCTGAATAAAAGAAAATGTCAGGGTCAAGTTGATAAGAGAATTTAGTTTCTTTCAACCATTCGTCAGAATATTCAAATGAATAATGCTCATTTCTTTTTGCGGTGTCAACAAACAAAGTGCCCATAAATCTTGACTCGGAAGAACTGAAACATTCATAAACATAAATTTCCATAATTTATTTCTCCTTGTTTGAAGCCCTTTTTTTAGTTGAAATATTCAAATCTTGAAGTTTTCTGCCAAACTCATCATCTTTTGCAACTTTTAGCAAATCTCTGTCCATATTATTAAGCGCATGAAGAACGGCAGCGTAATTTCCTATTGCAACAGACGGATTGCCTTTTTCTATATTCCAAAGAGTTGCTCTGCTGATATTCGCTCTTTCGGCAACCAATTCAGCCGATATATCTCTTCTCAAGCGAGCTATTTTAATTTGTTCGCCCATCGTTTCTAATATTTCCATAGTTTGTGGTAATAATTCAATGGATTTCTTTCCCATAATATCGCTCCTTATGTTTAATATTATAAACACAAAACGAGATAATGTCAATATTATTAAACATAGTTTCTGATTTTATGATGTGATTATGCTCTTTTGTACGAAATTATAAATAATAGCATTTTGTTGCTCAATAGCACCTTGTGTGCCGATTGTTGACTGTTTTCTAAGCGAATCAGATAAACAGACGAACTGCTGATGTTTCTGCATATTTGACGCATTTGTAGCCGCTGTGTGGGGCATTCTGACATATCAGTAACCGCAAAAATCTACACGCATATGATGGATGAAATATTTGAGCAGAGCAGAAAGCAATTAGTTGAATATGTGAACGAAAAGATGGAAGAGCAATAAGACATAACGATATTATAAGAAATATTTGATAAAAGTACACCGAACAGTTGCATTGTTCAGTGTCTTTTTTGTTATGTTAAAAACTTGTTTTTTCAAATTGTTTATGCCAATAAATATATTTGTAATTGTTTTCCCTATATGCTATTATTATATTATAACTTCAAAGAGGAGATATGTATGCAAGAGTATAATTTGTATTCAGAAACAGACACAAGAAAAATAATAATTGGGAAACTACAGAGGATGTTTTCATCTTGTCAAATTAATGTATTAGTTGGTTCAGCTTTTTCCTTGCCACAGTTAAAAACATTGGAGAACGTTGAAAGTGATTTAACAGCTGCTATATTGGAGCAAGATGAAAATAAAGAATATAAAATCAAAACAAATTTTTTTGAAAAATCAATTAAACCCATTCAAACAACCAATCCTAATGGCAATGATTTCAAGGAAAAAAGAGAATTTATTAAAACAATTACCGATATTATTGATTTAAGAGAATCTTCGGTTGTACATAAAGGCATTAATATATTTACAACAAATTACGATAACTTTTTAGAGTTATCTATTGAAAAAAACAGTATTGATTATTTTGATGGTTTTAATGGTAGAATTGGACCAGAATTTTCGACTGCTAATTTTGGTAAACATATATCAAGGCAGTCCTCACTTACAGGTAGGCTTGCAGAAAAGGTAAGTATAAATCTTTACAAACTTCACGGATCAATATACTGGAAAGAAGATTCCGAAAAAATTGTTTTTGATGATTATCAAGAACGGTTTGAAAGAATAAAAGCTGCTTCAAACAGAAAAGATTTTCTGGATGCATACAGTAGTTTGGCAATAGTAAATCCTGAAAAATCCAAATTTAATTCAACTGTAATGAACAGTAATTACTATGATCAAATTAGAATGTTTTCAAACGAAATGGATAGACAAAATAGCTTAATGCTTGTTTTTGGATTTTCGTTTGCTGATGAACATATGTTACAAGTTGTTGAACGAGCCTTAAAGTCAAACCCAACATTTACAATGTTATTATTCCCGTACAACGATAAAGATCTTGAATATTTTAGAAACCATTTTAAATTTAACAATAATGTATATTGCTATTACAAAAAGAATGATGGTTCCAAAACAATAGATAATTATGAATTAAACAATCTCAATGAACTGCTTTTGGAGATTTATAATGGAATTAAATGATGTATTAAAAATTGGAGAAGTATGTGAAGTATCTGGAAGAATGATAAAAGCAGGTATTTACAGTGAAAAAAATACTGAATATTTAAATTATGATGGTGCAGTTATAAAAAATGTAAGTATCGGAAGTTTTGTTCTTATTAGAAAAGGATTTGCCAATATTGTAGGTAAAGTGGAAGGCGAATACATGAAAGATAATGTTGGAATTCCACAAGACATTAAACGAATTATTGGAATAGGTGTTCTTGGAACAATTGAAAATGAAAAATTTGTTCACGGTGTTACAAATTTGCCAATGATTGGAAATTCTGTTTATGTTATAACAGAAGATGTAATATCAAAGATATTTGCAAAAAATGCAACTGATAAAGTCACGTTAGGGACATTAATTGGATACGAGGAGTATCCATTCGAAATTAATGTACAAGAACTGTTATGCAGCCATATAGGCATATTTGGGAATACTGGTAGCGGTAAGTCTAACACATTGGCAAAGCTTTATTATGAAGTTATTAGGAAATATGGTTCTTCAGCGAGTTTTCTAAACAATGCTAAATTTATGATAATAGATTTTAATGGCGAATATGCCAATGTATTTGATAACGCCAACATTTATAACTTTTCCACAAAAATTAGTAAAAAAAATAAAAAAACAATAAGATATCCAATTTCTTTAGAAGATATTACTGATGGGGAGTTCTGGTCAATTATTTTAGAGGCAACGGATAAAACACAAAAGCCTTTTATTGAGAGATGTATAAGAAAATTCAAAAAATTTTTAGGGGATTCAAGGGATTACAATAAAGACAGTTTAAGTAGCATAATATATAATTCTAATGATAAAATTTTAGATTGCAGATTATATATTAGAGAAATATTTTATTTATTAGGAATCAAAGATCGTTTTTCTATTCTTGAAGAAAAATTAATGTATAATTATAAATATAAAACTTTTTATACCAAAGATCCTATCAAGGATAAATATGGTACAACTAAAGAAGAAATATATTCATTAATATTCGAAAACGATGAAAACTATAGTTTGAATTTTGAGAATTTAGATTATTTTGATAAGTTTAAACTAGTTCTTTACTGGAACTATTGTGAGGAAATTGGCAAATCATTTATTACAAAAGAACATATTGGACCCTTAATGGCTAGATCAAACAATAGAATAGACAGTTTATCAAAACTGTTTGAAATTAAAGATGTGCTTGATGATAAGACAAGTAATGTTAATGTTATTTCATTAGTTGATGTAAGAGTTGATATGAGGAAAATTATACCATTGATAATTTGTAAAAAACTGTACTCTGAGAAAAAAGCATCTAAAGGTGATTCTTTAAATTCGTCATTACATATTATTGTTGATGAAGCACATAACATTTTATCAACAACCTCAATTAGAGAAAGCGAAGAATGGAAAGATTACAGGCTAGAATGCTTTGAAGAAATAATAAAAGAAGGAAGAAAATTTGGAACATTTTTGACAATTTCTAGCCAAAGACCTTCAGATATTTCAGATACAATAATTTCTCAGTTGCATAATTATTTTATCCACAGGTTAGTAAACGAGGAGGATTTAAGAAAGATTCACAGAACTATTGCTTTCTCGGATAAATCTACGAATGACATGATTTCAATACTTCCTGCTGGAGGTTGCATATTTACTGGACTTGCTTCAAATTTTCCAGTATTGGCACGTATCAATATTTTGCCAGAAGCAAACCAGCCAAGAAGTGAAAATGTTGATATTTCTAAAATATGGTATTAAAAATAATAGAAAGGAATAAATTAAACTATTTACAGAAGTGGCATTTGTAGAAATAAAAAAACATTTGACAATAAGGAGCGAAAAAGAAATATTTACGATGACTGTACTATAGACACTTTGGATTACAATACATCAAAATTTATTTGTAAGAAATGTTTTTTGAATTCCAAAAACACAATGAACAAGTCCGTAAAAAATGGGCAATAGAAAAAAGAGCCCTCTTGATGCAGAATAAACATCAGGAGGGATAGTCTTTCACATTTACTATTTAGATTTTTACATTGACATATCAAATGATGAATAATCCTCGGCAATATCGTTTTCAACATCTTCGTTGATGTCGTCATTTGCTTGCCAAGTTTTTTCCATAGCAAGATTATGGATATATTCTATTCTTTGGTTGATTGAAGATATGATTTTTTGCTTTCTTGCATCGTCAATTAAATTTACATCGGCATCATTCAATATGTTAAGTATTTCATTGTCAATATTTTTTAAAGCGTCAAAGTCTATCCAATCAAAAGAGGTGACTAATTTTAACTGTTCAAAATGAGTTTTCTTGAACGGTTTGCAAACTATCAATGATTGTTTATCCATATTCGGTGTAACTTTATCATAACCGAGCGATGAACCACTGTCGAAAATCGGTGCAACGCCAATCCATTCAAGCGTATTTGCATTTCTGACAAGACCGAAATTATTAAGGTGTCTGTCCTCGTTGGCTATAATGAAATCAACTACAATCATTTGATTGATTTTATCAACGATGTCATCAATGCCCAAAGATTTGCAACAGTCAATATAATGCTGATAAACAGATAGGTGATTAGGCTTAGGATACCTTTGCAAAATCTTCCAAGCCGTAACAAGTTCCGTATCCCTTGTAATAAGATCTTCGCAAACGCTGTATGGTTTTTCGTCATCAATAATGACAGAATAATTGACATGGTCTACATTTAATTTATCCATAATCAATGACACAATAGCCTCATTAAACGGCTGTTGTTCATATGGCAAACTGCCTGCTTTAAGAAGGCAACGCTTTTGATTAATTATTTTCCATCTTTTCTTTAAGCAACCGTCAGATGTGTTGTCAGGTGAGTTCAAACTGATGTTTTCAGAATCTTTTGCTTTTCCGAACAGAATATCACCGACATCTTCTGAAAAATCATTATCAAAGAAATTTACCAATTCCCATTCCAAATCAGAATTAATAGGCTTAACCCAATACTGATCCGAAAGGCTTAATCCGTAGCATTTTGCCAAAAGCAGTTTCGGAGTGCTTACACGCAAAATTTCAAGTGCATCTCTTACACCAGCCCTGCTTGCAGGAATTGAGCGATCGTTCCACCATTTATTGAGTAATGCTCTGTCGGAAGATAAGCCGTCTTTAGTTGTACCGATAGGAAGATGAGCAAAGTTATATATTTCGCCTATTTTAACGATTGAACCGGTTTCTTCGTCTAATGATAAATCAGCCACTTTTATGTTTTTATGCATCAAAGTATAGTTCATAACAACGCTCCTTCCTAACTTATTTTCATTAATCATTATACACACTTCCTTCCCTAAAATCAACTTTTAACACAAATCAATATTAATCTTCATTAATCTTCCGTTCAGTTTGAATTCAAGTTATTTTTTTAACTGCAAGGGGTCTTGACAGAAAATTATGAATTTGCTAATATGAAAACGGAGAGAAAATTCAATAAAACTATGATGAACCTATATGCATTTTTATTTTGAGATGCGTATAGGTTTTTTATTTTTATTTTTAGAAAGGAGAATGAAAAATGTTGTATCAAAAAATTCCAAGCGGAAGATTTTGGATTATGCCAAACGACTTTTTTGAAAAATATAAATTGAACAGTCGTGACTTTATGGTTTATTGTTTTTTGGTTTCTAAAAAAGATAAAAAAGAAAAAAGTTATTGGTCAATAAAAAGAATGGCAGAGCAATGCAATATGAGTTACGAAAGTGTAAGACGAGCAATAAAATCTCTTGAGGATCAATGCTTGATTGATGTTGAACACTGCTCGGTCAATGGTAAAAAAATTCAAATATTTATACTGTGCATCGGTTGATTTGATTTTGCTTTCTACTTTTGCATTTTTGATGCATAAACAATATAAAAGCCCGGAATGAAAAAAGTGAATGAAAAAAACAATGATTTTTTAATGAAAATCTGCGGCTTTTGGATCGATTTTGAGGCGGATTTCAAGCCGTCGATTTTAAAGCAGGATAAAGGGGTATGATTTTCGGGCATTGA
>URPS01000067.1 GCA_900549855.1 uncultured bacterium
TTTCGAGGCGGAGCTTGTGATTGTTAAACAATCTTGTAATTTCTACCAAGAAGCCAACCCAATACCTACGTACGTAGTACTTGTAGTTCCTCTTCGAGGCGGAGCTGGTAATTAATAAAATAATTTTGTAGTTGTTACCAAGAAGCCGACCCAATGTCTACGTGCGTAGCACACTTGTAATTAGATTTAATTTGTATTAAAATTACCTTGTAAAACAAGTATTTTAAGGGGTATATCGAATGAAATTTGTTGCGAATAAAGACGACCTGTTGAATGGTATAAAGATAGTAGAAAGAGCTACGGTTGTTAAGGGTTTGCAGCCGGTTTTAGCAAATGTTTTGATAGAAACAGTTGGAACAAACCAAATTAAGTTAACCGCAACAGATTTTGACTTATCGATTATTACGTTAATTGATGCAAGCGTAGAAACTGAGGGTAAGTTTACACTACCGGCTAAAAAATTAGGTGAAATTTTATCAAGATTAAGTGATGAGTTGATTAATCTTGAGTTAAACGGTTCTACAGCAACAATTACCTGTAAGAACTCTAAGTTTGATATTATTGGTATTTCAGCTAATGAATTTCCTCAAGTTGAAGAAAATATAGCAGAAGAAGACTGTATGGAAATTGAAACCCGACCTTTTACAAAAGCTATAAGAGAAGTTGTTTCTGCGGCTGCTGGTTATGAAACTAATAATTTGTTGTCCGGTGTTGTTTGTGAAGTCAACAAAAACGTATTAGAAATGGCAGCTACAGACGGTAATAGACTTGCGAGAGTAAGAGAAGTTGTTAAAAACAGTTCAACTGATGAAGAAAAGATTTTTGAAATGTTGATTTCATCAAAAGTTTTATCAGAGTTGTCAAAGATTTCACTTCTTGCAGAATCAGATACAATCAAGATTTGCAAAGAGATGAAAAAAATTGTTATTACAATAGATAAGACAAAGATTGTTACACGTCTAATGCAAGGTCAATTTCCTAAATACAATCAGTTAATTCCACAGACTTTTCCTAAAGAAGCTACCGTTGATAAAGGAAGCCTTATTGCTGCTCTGGAAAGAGTTGCGGTTATGGTTAATGAGAAAAATAGTATTGTTAAATTTGAGTTTGCAGATAATACGCTAAAATTATCAGGTGATTCTCCTGATGCAGGTAATTCTGAAGATGAAGTCGATGTTAAGTATATGAGCGAGCCTTTAGCAATTGCATTTAATTATAAATTTATTCTTGAATTCTTGAAGATTGTTGAATCTGAAGAGATTGCGATAAAATTAAATTCACCGCTTTCTGCAACTGTATTTGCGCCTGTATCCGATGAAGATTATTTGTATTTGGTTATGCCGGTGCAACTTAGAAGTTAAGATGCTTAGAGGCATAGAAGTTTAGAGTATTGATGAGGAGATTTATATGCAGGGTAAAGCTTTTAAATTCGGTGATAATATATCTACAGACCATATCGCTCCAGGGCGTTTGTTTCATTTACGTTCTGATTTACAAGAATTTTCAAAACATGTTCTTGAGGATGCTGACGAGAATTTTGCAAAAAACATGAAAAAAGGTGATTTTGTTGTTGCAGGAAACAATTTTGGACTTGGTTCTTCAAGAGAACATGCTCCGCAAATAATTAAGATTGCTGGAGTTGGTGCAGTTATTGCAAAATCTTTTGCCAGAATTTTTTACAGAAACGCAATCAATATCGGACTTTTGGCAATTGAGTGTGATACAGATGGTATTGATGCAGGTGATGAATTAGATTTGGATATTAAAGCAGGTACGTTGAAAAACCTTACAAAAGGTACAACAACTATGATTGAGCCACTTCCTGATGTTATGATTAAGCTTCTTGAAGACGGTGGATTAATTGAACATATCAAGAAGAATGGCGACTTAGTTTTGGGTTAATAACACATTCACTCTTCTAATCAGTAGGTCAGGCATTGCCTGATAAAAACTTGTAAGAGAGAATTGGGGTTATATATAAGGATAAATAAGAATGAGTGAAAAAGTTTTAATAATGGGCTTGTCAAAAAGCGGTGTTGCTGCGGCAAGATTTTTGAATAAAAAAGGATACGATGTTTATATTACCGAATCTAAAAGTTTGGCGGATATAAGAGAAGAATTCAAGCCACAAGTTCAAGAGCTAAAAGACTTGGGTATAAAAATAGAATGCGGATATCATAGTGACGAATTTTTGTCAGGCGCTTCTTTTGCAGTAACCAGCCCAGGAATTCCTCCAAAGTCAGAAATATTTAGACGTTTAAACGAAAAAGGAATAAAAATCATTTCTGAAATTGAACTTGCTTATTTGAACACCAAAACACCTTTTATCGCAATAACAGGTACAAACGGTAAAACAACTACTACTGCTCTTGTTTCGCATATTTTAAGCAAAGATTTTTCTGCTCCTGTTTGTGGTAATATTGGCGTTCCTCCAACATCATTGATAGAAGAAGAGCATGACTTTTTGGTATGTGAAATAAGTTCATACCAAGCTCAAATGACTGAAAAATTTAAGGCTAAAATCGCTTGCTGGACTAACTTTACACCTGACCATATTGATTGGCATGGTGGATTGGAAAATTATTTTGCAGCTAAGGCAAAAATATTCTTACCGCCACAAGAGCCAGAATATGCAATTTTGAATGCTAAAGATTCTAAATTAAAAGAATTTGCTTCTAAATGTAAAAATGTGATTTTCTTTGACAATGACATTGATAATGCCGTCATTGCGAGAAACATTAGTGACGAAGCAATCCAGAAACAAGATATAGATTGCCACAAAAATCAAAGATTTTCTCGCAATGACGTACAGTCTGGTGCTTATATTAAAGATGGTGCAATTTTTTATAATAACGAAGCTATTATAACTCTTGCAGATTGTCCTTTAGTTGGTCATCATAATTACCAAAACATAATGTGCGGTATTATTATTGCAAAACTTGTCGGCATGAAAAATGAGGATATTAGAGAACAAATTATGAGTTTTAAAGCTCCTGAACACAGACTAGAAAAAGTTCGTACAATGGATGGTATCACGTTTTTTAATGACTCTAAGGCTACAAATCCAGAGGCTTCTATCGTTGCAATAGATTCTTTCAACAATCAAGATGTAGCATTGATTCTTGGCGGAAGGGATAAGAATACTGATTTAACTGAAATGTGCCATTCTATAAATCAACATATAAAAACAGTTCTTTTGATTGGTGAAGCTACAGAAAGATTTGAAGAAAATCTGAAAAAAAATGGTTTTAGTAATATAATAAAAGAACGCACGATGGAAGAAGCTATTGATAAAGCAATTAGCTTAAAACCGGATATAGTGTTGCTTTCACCGGCTTGCGCAAGTTTTGACATGTTCAACAGTTACGAGCATAGAGGAGAAGTTTTTAAACAGTATGTCTTATCAAAATAGCAGACCAGCTGATAAAATGAGTTCACAAAACATGCAATCAGACAGACCATTGATGATTGCAGTTATTTTCTTGGTCGTAATCGGTTTGATGGCAATATTTTCAGCTAGTGCACCAAAATGTATTGATATGGGATTAAATCCTGCAAGATTCTTAATCCAGCAGATTTTTGGTGTAATTGTCGGAATTTTTGGTCTTAGATTTTTATCTAATTTCCATTACAAAAAATTGATTAATTATACAATGCCGTTTGTTGGTATTGTAATAATGATGTTACTTCTCGTTAAATTTGCCGGTGTAACGGTTAATGGTGCTCAAAGATGGATTAACATAGGACCTCTAAGTTTGCAGCCTTCTGAGTTTGCAAAACCTGCAGTAGTTTTGTTGTTAGCCGGAGCTTTCTATAAAGATGCAAATATTATGGACAATGAAAAAATTGTCTGGGCTTTTGCGCCGATATTATTCATGGTTGGGCTTATTTTTATACAGCCAAACTTAAGTATGGTTTTATTATTGCTCGCAACATCCGTTGCAATTTATATTTGCGCAGGCGGTTCTTTAAAATTAATTCTTTGCGGAATGAGCACAATGATTCCTTTATTGTTATTAAAAGGTTTGAAGGGTTATCAATCTTCTCGTATTGAAACTTGGCTTCACCCCGAAGCTGACCCATTGGGAGCAGGATATAACATCATCCAGTCACTTGTAGCATTTGCATCTGGCGGATTATACGGAGTCGGTTACGGCAGTTCTAAACAAAAACTGGCTTGGCTTCCGGAAGCGCATACTGACTTTATTTACGCAGTAATAGGTGAAGAACACGGATTTATCGGATGTTTATTAATTATCTGTTTATTCTGGACAATTTTACAGAGGGGATTTTTGATTGCTGTAAAATGCCAAGATATGTATGGTAAATTACTTGCTTTAGGGCTTACGTTCTCAATATGTTTCCAAGGATTTTTAAACATGTGGGTTGCGAGTTCTTTCGTACCTGCAACAGGTGTTCCAATGCCATTTATTAGTTATGGTGGTTCATCAATTATGGTATCATTATGGATGATTGGAATTTTATTAAATATATCAAAAGACAATGTAAAAAGGGTAAGGTTTGGTAATGTCAGAAGTATACAATAGCACATATTTTGTCACCGGCGGTGGAACCGGAGGACATATTTATCCCGCACTAGCAGTAGCAGACAGATTAAGCGCAGATGCGAAAGTTTATTATGTTGGCAACAAGCGCAACATGGAATATGAACTTGCTACAAAAAAAGGTTACAAATTTTTACACGTTAGTGTATCAGGCATGCCACGTGGTTTAAATCCTAAATTCTTTGTTTGGGGTGTCAAACTTGTTAAAGCTATTATTCGTTCTGTTCGTTATATAAAAAAATACAAGCCTGATGCAGTTTTTGCAACAGGTGGATATGTTTCTGCGCCAATGATTTTTGCTTGCAGAATCACTAAGACACCTTACATGATGCATGATTGTGATGCTATGCCTGGGCTTGTTACAAGAAAATTATGTAAACGAGCAAAATACGTTTCTTTGGCTTTTGAAAAAGCAAAAAAATTCATTCCAAACAAACACGCTGTTGTTACCGGAAATCCAATCAGAGAAGAATTTGCAACTCTTACAAAAGAAGAAGCTCGTGCAAGAATGGGATTGGAAAACAAACTTACTCTTTGTGTAATGGGTGGTTCTCAAGGTGCAAAATCAATAAACAACACAACTATAGAATTATTAAAAGAGTTCTCTCAAGAATTGAATTTGCAAATAATTTTCCAAACCGGCAAAAAGAATTATGAAAATGTTTTGGAAAGACTTGGACAAATTTATCCAACTTATGAACAAGACAAAAATTTGATTATAAAACCATATTTTATGGATATGATATCAGTTCTCAAATCCAGTGATATCGTGGTATCAAGAGCAGGTTCGTTAAGTCTTTCAGAAATTTGCGCTTCAGATGCTGCACCAATTTTGGTTCCTTATCCGTATGCTGCTGCAAACCACCAAAGAATTAACGCAAAATATCTTTTAGAAATGGGTGCTTGTACTTATATAGAAGACAAAGAACTTGACCCAAATCGTTTAAGAGAAGCTGTTGTAGAGATTGTAAAAAATCCTATTAAGATGAATTATTTGAAACAAAACGCTTCTCATTTAGCGAAATTCGACGCTACAGAAAGAATTGTAGAGTTGCTAAGAGGATAGAAATAAAATATCGAAAAAATTTACTATGCTTCGCTTTCTGCAGGTAGTTGGTTCTTTGGAATATATTCTTCCTCTTCTTCCGGAGGTAAATTGATAGGCAAGCGGAAACCAAAAGTAGAGCCTTCGCCCTCTTTAGAGTTTACGAATACTTGACCATGGTGATGCTTTTCAACCGTAACCTTAACAAGGTGTAAACCAAGTCCTGTGCCTTTTACGGTATGAGTTGCATTTTCGCATCTATAAAATCTATCAAATACTTTTTTCTGATCTTGTTCAGAAATTCCAGGACCTTGATCTTCTACACTTACTTCTACATACTCACCATCACGAGAACGTTCAACTCTAACCTTTATACGTTTTCCATCAGGAGAATACTTGATTGCGTTTGACAAAATATTCATAAATGCACGAGAAATACTGTCGATGTTAACATAAATTTGAGGTAAATCAGGTTCTTTCATAATAGAAATTGTTAAATCGTGTTCTTTTGCAAGAACTTGAACTTGATTTACAGCATCTTCTATAATCTCAATAATATCAGTCTTAGTTTTTTCCATTTTAACGTTTTGAGCTTCATATCTTGAGAAATCCAAGATATCATTAACCATGCGATTAAGTCTTATTATTTCTTGGTTCATAACACCGATAAATTCTCTTTGAGTATTAAAATCAAAATCGTTACCATAACTATAAAGCGTATCAATATAGCTTCTCAAAACAGTTACAGGAGTTCTAAGTTCGTGAGAAACATTAGAAATAAAGTTAGAACGCAATTGATCCATCTCAACATCTTTTGTTACATCAATCAATACAATAATATAGCCAACATAAGAATTAGAACGTGTAAACATCGGAGATATCAAACATTTCAGAATTCTTTTGTCAATCTCGATATTGAATGGAACAGGTGAACCATCATCATCAAGTGGAGTATCTTTAAATTGGGTAATTTTATCCGCAAAACAAAATTCACCACTAGAATCACAGAATTGTTGAATTTGAGTATTAACAATATCTTTTTCATCCACTTCCAACAATCTTTTTGCATAATTATTAACCATAATTACTTTGTCATGGTTATCGCACACAACAACACCATTAACAATACTCATTAGCACTGATTCGAGTTTGTTACGCTCAAAAGTAAGACTTTCAATCGTTTGTTCGTTATAACGGCTCAATCTCTCAGACATATCATTGAAAGCGCCATAAAGCTCTTTTACTTCGCTATCAACGTCCTTATCATCAATCATATAGCCGAACTCGCCGGAAGAAATCTTTTTAACACCCTGATGAAGTTTTCTAAGTTCACGTGTAATAATAGAAGAGTTCATGTAAATAATTCCGACAATAACAAGCCATGCCAGAATAAACACAATTGCAAGCGAGGTTTGAGAAGTTGCTGAAACCCTGTCCATAATAGTTCCACTCAAACCCACAGTTACAGAACCAACATTCTGCGCATTACCCAGATTCTTTACAACCATCGGCGAACTTACCGTAATCCTTGCCCTATCTGCTTGTTCTGGGTAATCATCTTTGCTGGAATAAATTACTTTTGATTTGTTATCCTTAAAAATAATGAACGCAATATCATCATTACTGTTCAATACAGATACGGAATTCGCTCTCAAAGCATCATATTTTGCAAGTTCCGGAACATCTTTAGTAACTTCAACACCCTCTATCGCCAAAGTCTTTGATAAAACTTGCGCAAAATTTTTATAAGCACTGTTCATATTTTGCGTAATACTATAAGTCGCAAAACCTGCCGCAGCAAAGATAAAAGCCGTACTTACCCCAAGACCGGCAAGTATCAGTCTAGTCTGAGCTGTCATTCCTTTTTTTTGCTTCTTCTCTGTCTTTTCAGATTTCTTTAATTCAGCGCTCGTTTCCATATCAAAATTATACCATACAAACTCCATTTGTGGTACTACGTACGTAGACATTGGGTCGGCTGCTTGGTGAAAACTACAAGATAATATTATAACTACAAGCTCCGCCTCATTGGTGAAACTACTGGAACGATGTACATTTACCTACGCACGTAGACACAATTGTCGGCTGCTTGGTGAAAACTACAAGATAATATTATAACTACAAGCTCCGCCTCA
>URPS01000068.1 GCA_900549855.1 uncultured bacterium
CTTGAATATCGCTTACATATATATAAAGTATATTCTTTTTAAAAAATTGCCTTTTTCTTTTACTTTTGTTAAGATATGTAAAGATGAATTTTAAGATGTAGTATTGGAGGGTATTATGGCTGAACAGAAATATAGAATTGGTATCGGATACGATATTCATAGATTGGCTGAAAATAGAGATTTGATTATAGGTGGAGTTGAAATTCCTTACGAAAAAGGTTTATTAGGACATTCTGACGCAGATGTTTTAATTCACGCTATCATAGATGCTTTGCTTGGTGCGCTATCATTAGATGATATAGGTACTTTGTTTCCAGATACAGATGATAGATTCAAAGATGCTGATAGCATGATTTTGTTACGAAAAGTATATGACAAGGTTCAAGCAGAAGGCTATTGGATTAGTAATCTTGATACGAATATTATTGCACAAGCTCCCAAAATGATGTCTTATATTCCACAAATGAAAGCAACCTTGTCACCGGTATTGGGCTTAGACATTACTGATATATCAATCAAAGCTAAAACTAAAGAAAAATTAGATTCTGTTGGCGAAGGACTTGCAATCGAAGCTCAAGCAGTAGTTATGCTTGAAAGAATTGATGTACAGGAATAAAAACATAAGATAGTTGCACTATATTGCATATAAAAAACAGGATTACAAAATGTAATCCTGTTTTTTATTTATCATTTATACATTATTTCAAAGCAACTGTCATATCAGCTTCGATACAAACTTTGCCATCTACATAACCTACACCGTGGCTCTTGCAGATAGGACCTTTTGCCTTGATTAATTCGATATGCATTTCAAATCTATCTCCAGGTCTTACGATATTTTTGAATCTTACATTATCAACTCCTGCGTACAAAGTCAATTTACCTTTGTATTGTGGCAAACACATCAAAACAGGTGCTGAGCATTGAGCCAAAGCTTCAAGTTGCAATACACCTGGCATTACAGGGTTGCCAGGGAAGTGACCTTGGAAAAATGCTTCATTCATAGTTAAATTCTTATAACCTTTTGCATATTTTCCCGGTACACATTCTGTAATTTTGTCTACAAGTAAAAATGGATATCTGTGAGGTATCATTTCCATAATTTGCATAACGTCAAATGATAAAATGTCTTCACCTGCTTCTGTAGTACCGATTTTTACTCCTAATTCTTCTGTCATTTAATCTCTCCTTTATCTTTATAATTTTACTAATTTTGTTTTTAATATCTGTGCAACCTTTGTATGAACAGCATGTCCGGCTTCTTTAACTAGAATTTGAGCTCTCATATTCAAAGGTGAAACACCTGTCAAATACAAATCGCCAATTAAATCAAGAATTTTATGTTTAATAGGTTCATCTGCTGAGCGTAATTCAGTCGTAAATCCAACATCCTTTAATCCTACTGTATTATCAATCGTAACACCTTTTGCAAATCCTAACATTTGAAACTTCTTTAAATCTTTATAGAAACCAAAAGTTCTAGCTTCAATTATTTCATCTAAATTTTTGTTATCCATTGTTACCCAACGATTTTTCAAATCCGGATGGTCATAATTTACTGCATAAGTTATTCTTAAGTCTTTATCCGGTAGAATAACAAGACTTGTTTTACCATTCAAATAATAAACAGGTTCGCTTACAGTATACAAATCCTTACTTACACCTTCAATACCTGCTTTTTTAAATAATTCAACCCAAACTTTTGAACTACCGTCAAAAATTGGCATTTCAGTTTCAGAAAGATAAACATCAATAGAATCAATTCCACAGATTGCACAAGCAGCAATAAAGTGTTCACAAAGCATAACCTTGTATTTGTAATCACCTAATAATGTTCTGTGTTCTTTACTACAAAGTGTCACGCAATGCTCTGTTGAATACAAATTTTCTATACATATATTAAACGGAACATCCGCTCCTTTTGAAAAAATTCTTATATTACCGCCCCTTGAAGGTTTTATTACAACCTTGCACTCACGGTTTTTCATCAACGATTTACCTGATGTAACTATTTCTGTTTTTATTGTACCCATGATTTACCTGTTAATCTATTATTCACTTTGTCTTGGATTATTCGGGCGAGCATAACATTCTAATAACACATGTTTTTGATCTTATAGACCAATGCTATAGCAGAAACCCACTAGCCCCCACCCTAGCCCTCCCCCTATAAAGGGAGGGGATACAAGACTTGCTTTCTTAAAGTAGGTCGGGTTTTCAACCCAACAACAACTATTTAGTTTCTACCCCTTCATTTACACCTTCTTCAAAAGATTTTAGAAGCGGTTCATACTTTTTGAATTTAGCAATCAAATCGCCAGCATCCTTCATAATCTTCAATTGCTTAATAAATTCTTTTCTAGGTACTGCCGGAGCACCAACAACAATTGACTTAGCAGGGAAGCTCTTAGTTACACCCGCTTGAGCTGCAATAATTGTATCATCACCAATTGAAATATGGTCTGCCAAGCCTGCTTGACCTGCAATTACTACTCTATCACCGATTACACAGCTGCCTGCTATACCAACTTGAGAAACAATCATACAACCTTTACCTATACGGCAATTGTGACCAATCATTACCAAGTCATCAATCTTTGTATTATCACCAACAACTGTATTTTCTATTGTACCTCTATCAATCGCTGTATTAGCACCGATTTCTACATTGTTTCCAATTTCAACAGAGCCGATTGAAGGTATTTTAAAGATAACTTGTTGAACATCGTTTTCCTTAATTTCACCATCTTTTCTAGCTTGTTCAATGTTGTTTGGATTCTCTGTCACAAAGCTGAATCCGTCAGCACCTAGAGAAACTCCGTGATGAAGAATAACTTTATTGCCTACTTTTACTCTATCACCAATACAAACTGATGGGTGGAAGAAACAATCGGCACCGATTACAGCACCATTTCCAATATATCCGTTTGCTAAAATCTTTGTATTATCACCAACTTGTGCATTCTCGCCGATTACAACATTTGGTCCTAAAGCTACATTTTGACCTAATTTTGCTGAAGGATGAACTGTTGCTGTAGGATGAATACCGGAATTAACATGTGGCTCTTCATAAAACATTGTGATTAATTTCATCATAGCTAATCTTGGTCTTTCGACTTCAATGGTAGAAAATCCATCAATATTAACACCTAATGGTACTAATGCTGCTTTAGCTTTTGTATTAGCAAGATTATTAATTTCTTCTTCACCTAACGCTAATGCTAATGTATTTTCATCAGCCAAAAGTGGTGGTGCGATATTTGTAATCGCAACGTCTTTTGCTTTTGAAAGCATACCGCCGGTAATTTGTGCAATTTGTTCCAATGTAAAAGTTCTCATAATACACTCCTTTATTTATTTCAAACACTTTTTAATTACGTTCGTTGTAGATTTTCCGGCAACAAAGTCGATAAACTCTACTTTTATATTATTTTTGATTACAATATCTCTTTCAGGAAGAGTTTCTAATGTATAATCAGCACCTTTTGTGTAAATATCCGGTTTTATTGCTTCCAAAAGTTTTGCCGGAGATTTCTCTTCAAATAATACCACATAATCAACACAGCTCAAAGCTGTTAACAATTCGGCTCTATCTGCTTCACAATTAATAGGTCTGTCTTCACCTTTAATCATTTTTACTGATTTATCGGAATTTAGCATGACTATAGAATAGTCTGCCAACGCTTTTGTTTTTTGAAGATATCTAACATGCCCGACATGCAAAATATCGAAACAGCCATTTGTCGCAGCAAAAGTTTTACCCTCCGCTTGAGCGTGTCTTACGATATTAATAATTTCTGCTTGAGTAACTAATTTGCCCAATTATCTATTACCTCTCATATTATCAATGGATAACTGAATACTGTCTTTTATTCTTTCAAAAGTATCAGCCTGAGATTCAATGTAAATTTTCTTCTCTATAGGCATTTCTTTAGGAAGAATACCGGATTTTTCAGCTACAATTTTTGCTTTTTCCATTTTTTTGTTTGTCGGTCTAAAATTAATGCCGGCTATTTTACTTACTTTCATTAAAACAACCCCATTTCTATTACTCTCTTGCATATTCTAACAGTATTTAATGCTGCGCCGATTCTAATATTATCAGCAACACACCATAAAGAAATACCGTTATTAAATGCTAAATTTTTTCTTATGCGTCCAACAAATACAGGATTTACACCACTAGCATCTCTTGTTGTCGGATATTCAAAATTCTCCGGATTATCAATCACTTTTACTCCAAATGCGTTTTCTAAAATTGAACGAGCTTCAGCAGGAGTAATTGGTTCTTCAAATTCAATATCTACAGCTTCCGAATGACCGTTAAAGACTGGCACCCTCGCTGCTGTACAAGAAATCAAAACATTTTCATCAAGATGTAAAATTTTTCTTGTTTCATTTACGACTTTCATCTCTTCTTTTGTATATCCGTTTTCGCAAAATACGTCAATTTGCGGAATTACGTTGAACGAAATTGGTTTTTTGAAACATTTATTTTCAAAAGGCTTGCCTTCTAAATTAGCTATCGTATCATTCTTGAGCTCGTTAATTGCGGCAAGTCCTGCTCCTGAAACAGCTTGATAAGTTGATACAATAAGTCTTTTGATACCAAATTTTTTCAATGGCTCTAATACCAACATCAATTGAGAAGTTGAACAATTAGGATTTGCAATAATTCCCTTATGTTTTCTTAAGTCTTCATCATTAACACCTGCAATTACTAGTGGTACATCTTTGTCCATTCTAAAAGCAGAAGAATTATCAATGATTAAACCACCTCTTTTAACAATTTCCGGTGCAAATTTTTGACTTGTAGCACCACCTGCTGAAGCCATTACAATATCAATATCATTAAAAGAGTCAGGAGTCGCTTCTTCTACAGTGTAATCTTGACCTTTAAAGGTTACGGTCGTACCGGCACTTCTCGCACTTGATAAAAATTTGATGGTTTCAAATTCAACGTCAAGTTCCTCGGTAATCTTCGTAATCTCTCTGCCAACAACACCTGTAGCACCTAAAATAGCGATTCTTGGTTTTCTCATTTCATCTCCTATATTCTATAATATATTCTCTAAACCATAAACAAAGTTATGTTTTTTTTCTACATAATCAATTGCTCTCAAAACGCCGTCCATATAACATTCTCTGTTCATTGAGTCATGACGAATTGATAAAAGTTGGCCGTTTGCTCCGAACAAAACCTCTTGAGAAGCAATATATCCAGGCATTCTAACAGAATGTATATGGATATTATTATAAGAGTTTGCACCTCTTGCGCCTAAAATAGTTTCAGTTTCTTGACAATTACCGGTTGTGAAATTTGTATTTTCACCAGCCATCATCAATGCTGTTTTTACTGCTGTTCCTGATGGAGCATCTTTCTTTTGGTTATGATGAAGTTCAATAATTTCGGCATTATCAAAATATTTTGATGCCATTTGTGCAAATTTCATCATCAAAACTGCACCGGTAGAAAAATTTGGAGCGATTAAACATCCCAAACCTTGTTTTTCAGAAAGCTTTTTGAGCTCTTCAATCTGTTCATCAGTAAGTCCTGTTGTACCTATTACTATATTAATACCATTATTTAAACAAAATAAGGCATTTTCATAAATTGATTTTGGCTGTGTAAAATCAACAAGAACGTCAATTTTCACAGATTCTTTGGCATCTTTTATACTAGCAAATTCACCATCTTTTATGTCAATTTTTGCTACTAAAGTTAAATCCTTCGCATTGTTAACGGCTTTGATGACTTCTTGTCCCATTTTACCGTTTGCACCGCATACTGCAATATTTGTCATGGAACCCTCCTCTTAGTGTATATAAATTATAATATAAACACACAAAAAAATAACCATACAAAACAAAAAGCCGCAATCTGTTGCGGCATTAACTCTCGTTAGATAAAGGAGTGGAGGAGAAAATAAAGAAAAGAGATTATATTTTATTAATTCCACATTATATAAATTTATAACACTTTTTATATCATATTGTTACAAAAGTTTACATGTTTTGTTTTAAATATAAATAGAAAGTCAAGGTGGGGAAAATATAAACAAAATTAGAAGCATGAACGAGCTTGCGTAGAAATTACCTAATAAAATGCTTAAAGGCGCTGCACTTCAAAGCAAAATCCCATCAGTTCATGGTACATTTCTTTTAAAATATGACATTTTATAAAGCTAAGATGCAGGCTCTTAAGGTTTCGTCTTCAATAGAATCAATAGCTAATTGCTTGTGCTCTGCTTTTAAGGCTTTTTGTTCTTTTAATTTTGACAAAACTTTTAGAATAAGTGTTGGATTACTTGAATCAAGTAGAGCTTCCAGTTCTTCAATTTCATCAACATAATCGACTGCAAAAAATACAAAATCGCTTTCATCAAACAATTCGTCATAAAGCAAGCTTTTTAATTTATTGCTGTCAATTTTTAATAAAAAGTTGTTAATTGCTTGAACTTCATCTTTCGTATTTTTGTCGCAATCAAACAAATATTCATCATTAGCGGTGAGTTCTGCAAATTTTTCTTGTGCTAACCTTAACAGCAATGCAGATGTACTAGTTAAATTGTTATTGTACAAATTTTCAAATATTTCTAATAAATTATAATCAATAACAGCTGAAACCGGTAAAATTTCAGGTATAGCATTCACTATGTTGCATAAAACTAAAATTCCATCATCATTTTTAACTAATTCGTCTATAGGAATAAGATATGGTATTTCTGATGCAATATTTTCAGATAAAGATGATACTTTCATGACATTAAAAATTTCTTCGAGCGTGTCTTTTGCCTTGAAATTCACTAGATATTTTACACCGTTGTATTGTTCAAATTCATCATCAGAACGCAATAATGCTAAAGCTTCCTTTTTGAAATCATCATCATTTGCTCTCGCTAAAATTTCTATTGAATTTATACTTAAAGGTTCAAAGTCCGATTTTGCAGCATTTCTTAATAGAGGCAAAAGCTCTGTTACGTATTCTTTTGGTACTAATGATAGGAATTTTGCAGCGTAAGCTTTTTTACCATCATCACCATTTATGAATATTTCTTTTATCAAAGGCAAAAGCTCTAAACCGCCATAATTGTACAAAACTTGTGCTATCATTGTGTCATATGATGATGAATAATAATCAAAAAAAGAAATTAAATTTATGATAACGGCGTTTAGAGACGGCTTTCAATCCGTTTACGGAGCGAGAGTTTTATCTAAAGATTTTATGCCAGCCGTTGAAGCTTTCGTTAATGCGGGAGTAAAATATTTTGAATCGGGAGGCGGCGCTACATTTCAAAGCGCTTTTTTCTATAATAACGAAAACGCTTTTGATGTAATGGATTCTTTTAGAAAAACCGTAGGTCCCGATGTCGATTTGCAAACTTTAGCGAGAGGCGTTAATGTCGTTGGATTAGAATCTCAACCAAGAGAGATGATTAAATTGCATGCCGATTTATTTAAAAAACATGGCGTGACTACTATTAGAAATTTTGACGCATTAAACGATGTTAATAATTTGATTTATAGCGGAAAATGTATTAAAGAAGCTGGACTTAAACATCAAGTTTGCGTTACTATGATGGCTCTTCCGCCTGAATGTAAAGGCGCTCATGATTCCGAATTCTACGCTAAAGT
>URPS01000069.1 GCA_900549855.1 uncultured bacterium
CCCTATAAAGGGAGGGGATGCGCCATGCCTGTAGTTATAACTACAAACTGTTTTAAAACAACTTTCCATTTTCCACTTTCCCCCCCCCCTCCTTTTTTTTATTAAGTACTTGTAGGTCGTGTTCAACATTTGTCATTGAATACGACAAAAACAAACTCATTCCCTTACAAAACTTAACTTTGGTAGCAAAAAATATTTTTTTTGAGTATTATGTTAAAAGTATCAATCAAAGGGAAATGAATAGTGGCAAAAAAATTAAAGCAAGAAAAATATTTAAACCAAGAAGTTAAAAATCAAAATTCAGTAAAAATAAAAGCTCCAATTGTTGAAGCATTAAAAACGGCTTATGAAAATCCGACTTATCAATTTCATATTCCGGGGCATACAAAAGGGAAGGCAATTTTTAAAGATTTTAGAAAACTTATTGGCGAAAAGGCTTTAAATATTGATACGACAGATGAGTTTGATAATTTGGGAACATTACATCCTGCAACCGGCCCGATAAAAGAAGCACAAGAGCTTGCAGCAGAAGCTTTTGGTGCAAAGAAAACATTCTTTTTGCTTAATGGTTCAACAGCAGGAAACTTAGCTTTAGCAATGGCTTTAACAAAAAAAGGCGATAAAGTTATTGTGAACAGAAATTGCCACCGTTCAGTATTGACAGGTATGATTATATCTGGAGCTGAACCTATTTGGATTTGTCCAAACAGAATTGAAGATTGGTCAATTTGGGGAAATACTGATGCAGCTCAAATAGAAGAATTAATTAATAAAAATCCTGATGTATCTATGGTTTGGATTACAAACCCGACTTATGAAGGTGTTGTATCTGATATTAAAGCTATTAGTGCAGTTTGTAAAAAACACAATATTCCGCTTCTTGTTGACGAAGCTCATGGATGTTTATGGAATTTTAATAAGCATTTACCGGAAACAGCTTTAAAGCTTGGAGCAGACGCTGTTGTGCATTCTTTACATAAAACAGGTGGAAGTATGAGTCAAAGCTCAATGCTCCATATTTCAAAAGATTCTTGCTTAAATGTTGAAGCAGTAGAAAAAGCTTTAAAATTGTTGCATACAACCAGTCCATCTTTAATGTTATTAGCGAGTTTAGATGCAGCTAGAGCAAATTTGCAATCTAAAAACGGACAAATTTTGCTTGAAAGAGCTGTTAAAAATGCAAAATATTTAAGAACAAGACTTGATGCAATCCAAGGTTTGCATCAATTAAAAGCTGATTTTGGGTATAAGACAGATGTAACAAAAGTGTTTATCAGAATAGACGGCTTGTCAGGAAAAAGGCTTGAATCAATATTGGAAATAGATTTCGGTATTGAAGTTGAATCTGCTTCTGATATAGGAGTTTTAATACTTTGTAATATTGGTAACAAGCATTCTGATTTTAAGTATTTGGCTGATTGCTTAGAAAAAATTGCAGCAACAAATTATCAAGATATTTATTATTTAGAAAAACGTAAACACATGCCAATGTTAGAACCTCAAATTATGATGAGTTTGAGAGAAGCATTTTATGCAGAAAAAGAAACTATCCCAAAATCTGAAGCAATTGGAAGAATTTCTGCAGAAGTTGTTGCGGAATGCCCTCCGGGAATTTCAATTTTACTCCCAGGGGAATTGATAACGGAAGAACATTTGCCATATTTGAATGATTATGAAACATTAGAAGTTGTAAAGTAATATTGATTTAGAGAAGAGTTGGCTTTATAGAAAAGGAGTAACGATGAAAGTACAAAATATACAAAGCCAAAATACAAATTTTGCAGGGCTGTATATGCCTAAAAAACTCAAATTTAACACTTTAAGTTTAGAGAAAAATGTTCTAAAGCAAGAGGATGTTTTAGCAAATAAATCTATAAAAGATGCCTCTGATAAATTTGATGTCGTTATCAAAAAAAATAAGTTAAAAAATAGAAGATATTTAATGGAGAATGAGGTTGCAAAAATCTTTGTAGGTGGAAGCGGTCTGGGCGTTATGGCAGGTCTTGGTGTTGCATTTTTAGAAGGAGTTACTAACCCAGGAGTGTTTATGACTGCGGGATTCTTTGGTGGCATGTTGGGCTTAAACTTAAGCTGGTTGTCTGCAAATTTGATGGATGATTACAAGTTAACACCAAAAAATCACGAATATATTCTTCAGGTTGGAGAAAATTATAATGAAAAAGCTGAAAAATTTGAGGGTAAAGTTCTAAAAGAACAGCATATTAAAAAAGCAGACGAAATTGAGAGAATAAATGTTTCTAAATAGGATGGTAATCATATGAAAATAAATAGCAATAATACAAATTTTGGTGCAAAATTCTACCATTACCCGCATGCTTACACCAACCCTGAAATTGCAAAAGGTTTTGAAGAAGCAACAAAAGAATATCCTGATTATATTTTATTGCAAGATAACATTTCATATTTTGATGAAGACCAATTCTATCTACTGAAAGGCAAAGATGTTGCAATTTTTGACACAATGTCTTTAACAAATAGAAGAAAATATTTAACGAATAAAGATGTCGTAGACAAATTGGTAGAACTTTTTCACAAAATGTTAGAAAATAAAGTGAAGTAATGGGAAGAAAAAAATACCAAAATAAGACAGTTCATTTTATAATTACTTTTTTGCTCATGGCTACTGGGATTTATTATTTTGGCTTGAGTTATGTTCCTAAAAAACTTTATGAAACTCAAACAATGAAACCTAATCAAATTGAAGCATATTACCAGAATGAGTGGTGTACTCCGGATTTTGGCAGAAAAGAAGTTATATTGTGGGATATGACAAGAGTTGATTGTATGACAAAAGACTACGCAATAGAATTTGATTTTGCTAAAAAATGGGCGGAATCAATAGGGCAAGCACTTTATTATTCAAAACTTACCGGCAAAGCTCCTGCCGTTGTTTTGATTTTAACCAATCCAATAGATTATAAATACGCAAAACGCATAGAGCGTTTGGATAAAGGGATAAAATTGTTTTTGATAAAAGCGTACTAAATAAAATAAGAATTTTAATAAAAACGCTCACTTTGAAAAAGTGAGCGTTTTATAAAATCAATAATTACATTTACTAAATTCTATCAAATCCGGTATATTTTCTTAAAACTTCCGGAATAATAATTGTTCCGTCTTCTTGTTGGAAGTTTTCTACAATTGCGGCAAATGTTCTGCCAACTGCCAAACCGGAACCATTGATTGTGTGGACGAATCTGATTTGTCCGTCTTTTGTTCTATATCTTGTATTGCTTCTTCTTGCTTGGAAATCTCCGTAATTTGAACAGCTTGAAATTTCTTTGTAATTATTATAAGAAGGCAACCAAACTTCTAAGTCAAAACATTTATTTGCACTAAATCCGATATCAGCAGAACATAGAGCTACTCTTCTGTATGGCAAACCTAGTTTTTCCAAACAAATTTCAGCGTCACGAGTTAATTTTTCGTGTTCTTCTGGGCTTGATTCCGGAGTTGTTAATTTTACCATTTCAACTTTGTTGAATTGGTGCACTCTGATTAAACCTCTAGTATCTTTTCCTGCAGAGCCTGCTTCACGTCTAAAACAAGGGGTGTAAGCTGTCATATATTTAGGCAAATCTTCTTCGCTTAGAATTTCGCCGGAATATATATTTGTAACAGGGACTTCTGCAGTCGGAATTAAGTACAAATCTTCGTCTACACATTTATACATATCTTCAGCAAACTTAGGTAATTGTCCTGTACCGGTCATAGTTGCAGCGTTTGCCATAAATGGAGGCAAAATTTCTTCGTATCCGTGTTCTTCTGTATGCAAATCTAAGAAAAATTGGATAATTGCACGTTCTAATCTCGCACCTTTTCCTCTATATAATGTGAATCTTGATTGAGAAATTTTTACACCACGTTCAAAATCAACAAGATTTTTTTCTTCGCAAATATCCCAGTGAGCTTTTGGCTCAAAATTAAACTTAGTAGGTTCGCCCCAAAATTTAACAGGAACATTATCATCCTCAGATTCACCAATTGGTGTTGATTCATCCGGAGTATTAGGAGTTCTAAGTAACATATCTCTTTGAATTGAATCAAGTTCAACTTGTTTTTCTTCTAAAGCTTTAACTTCGTCACCTAATTTACGTACTTCTTCTTGAATAGCATCTGTATTTTCGCCATTCTTTTTCATCATACCGATTTTTTGTGATTCAGATTTTCTTTTAGCTCTAAGTTCATCTGCTTGAGCTTGAACTTTTCTTCTGTCTGCATCAATTGCAATGATTGTATCAATTGATAATTCAGGATTTCTTCTTTTCAAAAGTTCATTAATCTTTTCAGGATTTTCTCTAATCAATTTGATGTCTAACATAATATTCCCTCTTATTTCTCTTAAAATCTATATGTTTAGTTTATCACAAATAGATTTTTGCAATCAATAGAAGTAAATATTATATTATCTCTTTTATTGCTTTATGCAAAAATTTAGGTAAATCAGACGCTAAAACTGAATATTCACTTAATTCTTCAGATGCTATTTCTCCTGTTCTGGAGTGCAAATATACACCTAACTTTGCTGCTTCAAACAAATCCATTTTTTGAGCAAGAAGTCCTGCGATTATTCCTGCTAAAACATCTCCGGAACCGGCTTTTGCTAGCGCAGAATTCCCAAGTTGGTTAATAAATATTTTTTCTCCTTCACAAATAATTGTTCTGTGTGTTTTTAAAACCGCAACACAATTATATTTTTTTGATAATTTCTTAGCTGCACCTTCTAAATCAGAAAGTATGTCTTCTAATTTACATCCTAAAAGTCTTGATGCTTCTAAAGGATGTGGCGTTATAATTAAATTTTGCGGTAATTTGATTTTAGATTTAGCTAATATATTTAAACCATCTGCGTCAATTACAACCGAAATAGTTTCTTTTTGTAACTGTTTGAACGTATCCTTGAAAAGCTTTATTGAAGCAAGCTGTAGGCCTAATCCGCAACCTATTAAAATTGTCGAATATTGCTTAATATTTCTTAATCCTTCGCTTCTTGAAAAATAAACCGCTTCCGGCAAAAGTGTTGAAACGGAGCGGATAATATTTTTTTCGCTGGCTAATGCTGCAAATCCAGCACCGGTTTTAAGTATAGAAACCGTTGATAAGTATGCTGCACCAATATAATTTTTTGAGCCTGCAAAATTAAGGACTTTTCCAAAAGTTCCTTTATTAGAATTTTGTTCTCTTGTTGGCATTTGATATTCTTGCATTACATTCCTATTTGTCGGATTATTTCGTACGTTACGATAGCAACAGAGTTAGATAGGTTTAAACTTCTTTGTCCTTCCATCATCGGAATAGTAATTGCGTTTTCTTGTGTTACGTATTCTTGCGGAAGTCCTCTTGATTCAGGTCCAAAGACAATAAAATCACCCTCTTGGAATTCATAGTCTGTATATTTTCTTTTTGATTTTGTTGTTAAGTAAAAGAATCTACCATTAGGAAATTCTTTATACAATTCTTCCATAGATTCAATTCTGTGTAAATCGACACTTGACCAATAATCCATGCCTGCTCTTTTTGTATACTTATCCGTAAGTGCAAACCCCAGTTTGCCTACAAGATAAAGCGAAGCACCTGTACAAGCGCATAGTCGTGCAATGTTTCCAGTGTTTTGCGGAATTTCAGGTTCGTATAAAACTATGTTTATTTTAGCCATGTGATAGAAGTCCTTTATTACAATTTGAAAGATACCCCTTGTGGGCTAGCCCCCACCAGAATTTCTCAATTTCGAGCGTAGCTCTTAATCGGAAATTCTACCCTCCCCTGAGGAGAGGGTGTCTACTACTTTTTGTTTTCAAACAAATATTTTGCTTCAATTACAACAGGCAAGCCTCTTACTACGCAAAATACAATTGCGAAAACTGCTGCCCAGAAACCGATAGCCCAAATAATTTCTCTATGAGGACATACAGGAATTTTTGCAGCAATGATAAGAATAAATGCCAAAACTTTTGCTACTGCATAGCTTATTCTCATAAATTTAGAGCCTGTTATAAATTTGCAAATAGGATTTACTTGCATACCAAAAGGTGTTAAACCATGCTCCATTGCAGCGCTTCTTATTGTATCTGTAATAAAACCTCTAGTGATTGCAATAAGCGGGAACAAAATGTTTAACCATCCCATTACTGCAAATAAAATCCAGTAAGTGTTTTCAACAATTCTGTCGCCCATAATATCCAATAAAGCGCCAAACTTTGATTCTTCGTGGAATTTTCTTGCAACATAACCATCGACTCCATCTAAAGCGAATGCAATAATTGTTAAAACCAATGCCCAAACGTATGCTGCCGTATTACCTTGGAATGCGTATATTAAATATACTGCTGCAAACATTACAAAAATTCTAAAAATTGATATGAAATTTGCCATTAAAAATCCTTCCTAAACTTTCATTCTTGAAAGTGCAAAATCTTTCTTGTTAAGATCTTCTACTTTTGAACCTAGCATAATCTTTTCAGCTTCTTCAAGAACACTAACAACTGCATATCCGTTAGCACCGTCAGAACGAGCCTTTTGACCTGAAGCGCAACAATTTACGAAGTGTTGACAAGCTAATTTCAAAGGTTCAATTTCAAGATAATCAAGTGCAAAGTTTTGCGTATTTGCAGGTTTAAAATTATCATAAACTTTTAATTTATCAGTTGGTGCTGTGTCATCAAATATCGCAGTAGCTTTTGTACCTCTAACAAGAAGAGTGACATGTTTTTGAGGAGTAATCCAGCTGTCTGAAATATGAGCAATCATTCCGCCCTCAAACTCAACACCAATGTGCGTGATATCCATAATATTATTTCTGTCAGAAGAACAACCGATTGCAGAAATAACTTTAACAGGGCTTTTACCCGTAACGTAAGCTATCATTGAAACATCGTGTGGTGCTAAATCCCACATAACACTTCTATCGTTCTTATGATAATTAACATTAAGTCTGTCGCTTTGTGCGTATACAAGTTCTCCCAAAACTCCATCTTCAATAAGCATTTTAAGTCTGTTTACAGCTGGATGATAAAGAAGAAGGTGATCTACCATTAAGACAAGTCCTTTTTCTTCAGCAAGTTCTGTTAAAACTTTAGCTTCTTCAGCTACTGTAGAAATCGGTTTTTCTACATAAACATTTTTACCGGCTTCAAGCATTGCTTTAACTATCTTGAAGTGTGTGTGGCTAGGAGTCACAACTGCAACTCCGGTAATTTCTTTATTATTGATAATATCGTTAAAATCTTTGGTTACTTTCACTCCAGGAAATTGTTCCTGAACAGATTTAAGCGACTCATCATCTAAATCGCAAACCATTTCAAGGGCATTAAGGTTGTAAAAATTGCGGACAATATTTTTGCCCCACATCCCCATGCCTATAACTGCTATTTTTTGTTCTTTCATACTTTTCTCCCTTGATTAAAATTATAGTACAAGCCAATTTTTACGTAAAGGGGCATTGATAAATTAAAAATTAAAAAAGAAAAGTTATATTTTGAACGATTGCAAAGTTGTCATTCAATTATAAATTACCAACATGTCGAATAGCAAAATAATGTTAATCGGAGTTAAATATAATTATTAAATCTTTTTCATACTTCCAGCTATTCTTAATTCCAAGAGCCGATTAGGCT
>URPS01000070.1 GCA_900549855.1 uncultured bacterium
AATCCCATCGCCCTATAGCTTGTCCTTTATCTTACCTACCCCATGTATTACGGCAAGTTGAGAAGAAAACTTTAGGAATAAAAGCAAATTATTTACAAATTGTTACGTTTTGAAGCTTTTTGGCTTGACATCGTGTTTTGCTTTTGTTAGATTTAATAATGTAATCGCAGACAGTTAGTATCCTATTGTTAGGATTTAATCTGGAAACAGGCTAGCCTAGGTTATCCAAGTGTACTGAACGAGAAGGTAAACAGACGGTTCGTCAAGGGTGTTTGCTCAAAAGGTACAAAACTTATAGAATATAAATAGCTTAAGTATATTGGATTTTGCGATTAAAGAAAGATTGCAAAATCTTTTTTAGTATGAAAACAGGTCGAAAATAAATAAAAACTCTAAGTAGTTTATGTAAATAAATAAAAAGAGTATTTGTAAACAAAGGAGCAAAAAATGTCAACAAAAGCTTTCAAAAATGATAAGATAGCTCTTATCAAAGAAAAAATTGATAAAGCGCAAGTTGCAATTGTTACCGAATACAAGGGACTTACTGTAGAGGAAATCACAAAACTTAGACGTGAACTTCAAAAAGACGGTGGTGACTACATGGTTACCAAAAATACCCTTGCAAAAATCGCTATCAAGGGCACTCCTTACGAAGTGTTAGCTGAAACTTTCAAAGGACCAATCGCATTAGCATTTGGTTTCAATGATCAGGTAGCACCTGCTAAGGCTTTATCAAAATTTATTAAAGAAACTAAGAAGGGTGAAATCATTGCTGCTGCAATGGACGGACAATTAATGTCTGCTGAAGAAGCAAAAGCACTTGCAAATCTTCCATCAAGAGAAGAACTTTACGCAAAAATGCTTGGCTGCATCAACTCACCAGCTTCTGGTATCGCAAACTCTGTCAACGCTGTTATGTCATCTCTTGTTAGAGCCATTGCAGCTGTTAGAGATCAAAAATCTGCTTAGTAATAAATATGTTATTCTAGCAAAAACGTAGTACAACAAAAAATAAAAATTTAAAGGAGAAATAAAAATGAGTATTGAAGCAATTTTAGAATCAATTGAAAAATTAACTTTATTAGAAGCTGCTGAATTAGTAAAAGCTATGGAAGAAAAATTCGGCGTATCTGCTGCTGCTCCTGTAGCTGTAGCTGCTGCTCCTGCCGCTGCTGCTGCACCTGCTGATGATGCTGATGCTGAAGTAAACGTAGTTTTAGCTTCTGTTCCAGCTGATAAGAAAATCGCTGTTCTTAAAGAAGTAAGAGCTATCACTGGTCTTGGTTTGAAAGAAGCTAAAGACTTAGTTGATGGTGCTCCAAAAGCTATCAAAGAAGGCGTTAAGAAAGAAGAAGCTGAAGCTATCAAGAAACAACTTGAAGCTGCTGGCGCTACTGTTGAAGTTAAGTAGTTTGACATTTTTAAACAAAAGGCTGTTTGGAATTTTCCAAACAGCCTTTTTGTTGCTTATGAATTAGAAAACATTTCCTACGGGTAAGCCCCCTCCCTTCCCTCTCTGTCACTAACGTGACATCTCTCCCGCTCAATGGATGTTGCGGGCGAGAATCAAGTTTTAGAAAAATCTGTACCTCCCCTGAGGAGAGGGAACATGAAACGCGCTATTCAATGGCAATAAAAAAATATAAAGGATAAAGTAAAACATAAAAACTACTTTTTCTTAATTATCATAAAAGATTTAAGTGCTCTACCGGTATCGCCACTACTTTGGGTGGAAACAACATTAATATTTTTGTAATTCAAGGAAGTTGAACTACCGCCATCAAAAGCCATAGCTGAATCAAGACCTGCATTTGCACACAAATCTTTCGCTTCATAAATATCCATAGGGTGTTCATTTGTTACAATAAAAATATGTGTTTCTTGTTCACCATTTTCTAGTGTTTTAATACCTATTAAAGTTCTTGCTGTTTTATGCAAAACAGAAGCTGATTCTCGTATAACATTGCCATCTTTATCTTTCACAACAAAAAATTCTTCTTCTAACTTAAGTTGTGGTAAAAGTTGTGGTCCACCTTGAGCAGAAGTTTTTATGGAACACATAAAATCTGTTTTTGCATTATGTGGAGCAATTTCGTATTTTAATTTATTGTCACATTCCAGAATTCTAAACTCTGTTCTGTTCATAATTTTTTGGAAATTTTGTCTTAAGACAGGATTAGATAATATATTTTCGTTAAAAATCGGGTCCTCGATTGTTTGAGAATCGTTTACGATATAAGAGATTGTTTTCTGATTTTTAGGATCAAAAAAGCCGGTGTTGATTGTTAATAAAGAACCACTCTTTACGTGAGCTTCTTTGTTAGTAATCAAATTCGATGAAGATATAAATTGAATTTGTTTTTTTACTTTTTCGCCACTCAATGTTATGTGATAAATTCCATCATTGAATTGAACATCTATCGGATTCGCATTCGCAGATAAAGTTAAAATTAACAAAGCAAAAAAAGTAAATAATTTTTTCATATTATAAATCCCTTGATTTGTAAAACGCAATAATTGCACATAAAAACGCTAAAGGTGGGAATGATGCCGTAATTAGCGGTGGCAAAACTCCTTTTTCTGCCAACAAGTCAAAGAATGGCAGAGTAATATAATAAACAAATATACATCCAATAGCAATCGTAAAACCGATTAATCTTTGTTCTCTTGGTTTGCTGAAACCTAGCAAAGCTCCCATAATTGCAAGTAAAACGCATACAAAAGGATGGAAGAATCTTTGCAAATATTTGTTATACATCAATCTGTAATCTTCATCCAAGTTAGCTTTCTTTAATAGTTTTACATAATGATGCAAATCTTTATTGTTGATATCTCTATCTTTTTTGGTGGAGTTTAGCATAATTGTGTAAGCGTCTTCAGCATCTTCACCATTAAGAATGTCAATACGCTTCTCTTTGGTAACTTCTTTAAATATTCCGTCTTCGCTGATGTCATAGTCTGTAACATTATTTAAAACCCAGCTCGGCTGCCCATTTTTGTCTACACCTTTATAGCCATTTTCAGCAACCATAATATTGCTTAAACCGTGTAAATCATCAAAGACTTGTTTAGAAAAATCCAAAACTATTACATTTGACATTTCTCCATTAAAAAATCTGGATACAATAACTGCTTGTTCAGGGTGATTGTTCTCATCTTTTTTTGTATAAATGTACTGGGTTAGTGAACCTCCGCCTTTGATTTCCTGTAATTTTTCACAAGTATACGGAATCCACTTATCATAAGTTACAAAACATAAATATGTAACGATAAAACTTAAAACCAATAAAGGACGTATAATTCTGGAAAAAGACATCCCAACTGCTCTAAATATAGTTAACTCAGAATCTTTGCTTAATTTGTCAAATGTAAATAATGAACCGAGTAAAAGCCCTACAGGAAAAGCTTTACCGAAAATTTTGGGTAGTTCATAAATCAAAACCATAACACCGGTTTTTACAGTATATTCATGCGCTAATATCTTTTTAATAGTATTCAAAAGCATTTCCGGCGCAATCCACACAATCGTAAACAACAAAATTGCAACAATTGTCGTCATTAGAACTTGCATAAAAATATATCTGTCGTATACAGTGAAAAGCTTTTTCATCCTAGAGTTTGAAATCCTTTCCTAAATAAAATTCTTTAGCAACAGGGTCATTTGCAACATCAACGCTCTTACCTTGAATCTTGATTTTTCCATCAAAAATCACATATGCTCTATCTGTGATAGATAATGTAGCTTTTGGATTGTGGTCAGTAATCAAAACTCCTAAGCCTTTTTCTTCTGAAATTTTTCTGATGTTATCTTTAATCTCACCAATCGCAATAGGGTCAATGCCGGCAAAAGGTTCGTCAAGAAGCATAAAATCAGGACTGGCAGCAAGAGCTCTTGCAATTTCAACACGTCTTCTTTCACCACCTGATAATGCAATAGCAGGTGATTTTCGCAATTTCTGAACTCCGAATTCTGTTAAAAGTTCTTCCAACTTCATTTTCTTTTCATTAACTGTCAATTTGTCATTCATTTCCAATACCAATTGAATATTATCTTCAACTGTCAATTTTCTGAAAATAGAATTTTCCTGCGGTAAATATCCGATACCGGCCTTTGCTCTCAAGTTCATTGGCCAGTCTGTAATTTCTTTGTTGTCAATAAAAACACAACCGGAATTTGGCTTAACCAGACCGACTATCATATAAAATGTTGTAGTTTTACCTGCACCGTTTGGTCCAAGTAAACATACAACTTCACCTTTATCCATATAAAAAGAAATGTCATTTACAACACTTCTATCACCATAAATTTTAACAAGATTTTTTGCTTCTATTCTCATTTCGAGCTCCCCACTCCATATCCTTATATGATACAACAAAAGTAGCTGATATTAAATTGTAAACTTTTGTTAAGAAACTATTAAAAAATATCAATTTTACGAGCTGGAAATACTTTATTTATATGTAAGGTTAAAAAAGGTTAATTTAAACTTAGTAGGAGGTCATTATGTCATATCCGTTTGGCATAACAGGAATAGGCAGCAATCCATATATGAATGGTCTTGGCTCATTTGGTTTAGGAGCAGGAGGCACGTATAGTTCAATTGGTGACATGTCATCAATGGGAATGGCAGGCTACGGAATGAACGGTATGGGTGCGATGATGGGCATGCCCGGAATGATGGGTATGTACAATCCTAGCTTTATGGGGCAAATGAACAAGGCTTATCAAGAAATTGAGAAGCAAAATCTTGAACATGCAGGTGCTATGCACAAATTGATGTTGCAAACACAAACTCAAAACTACAGAGCCGATGACGAATATTTATTCCAAAAATCATTGGAAGATTCTGCAATACAAGGTGGAATTATGAACTTGGCAGATAAAGTCAGAGAAGGTGATGCTGACGGTATTTGTGAAGAGTTTGATAAATTAAAATCAACATTGTATACAAAACATGCTGATTACTTGAAAGCGAATAGCAACAGATTGAACCCATCAGATAGCGTAAACAGAGTAATTGAAGATTTGTATGCTCAAATTATGACTGCAAAAATTAATGATGGAAATCCTGTTAGTTTAAGGAATGATATTAAACGATACGGCGAAACAGCTTTTAATCATGGTTTTAACAAAAACTTCTTTGGCAAGAAGGATTATCACAATAATTATTCAGAAGAAACATTAAGTTATTTATTCGGAACCAGAATTGATAACAAAGCTGGTAAAGACAGAATGGAAACATTTGGCGGAGCTGCCGGTAGAGTTGCTGAAGGTGCAACAGCAGCCGGTGCAGGATATGGAATCGGTTTGGCAGCCGCTGCTTTAGCGAAAGTTGTAAATCCACTAGGAATTTGTAAGAACTTGGGATTTAAAGGAACTCATTCATTCGGGAAAATTGGTTTGATGGCAGCTTTAGCAGGTGATATCCTTTGGCAAATGTCTAGAGATTAAAAATTAACCCCCTCCTATTAACCTATTGCATTTTTTGCAATAATATATTACACAACACCCACCATATTTATGGTGGGTGTTGTTAGTTTAATATTCGTGTATTACTACCTCACCCTAGCTCTGTCTTGGATTATTCGGGCGAGCAAAACGTTGCAATAGTAATTAATCGTAACTTATTTATGATATTTCCTTTTACAAGTTTTCTACCTCACCCTAGCCCTCTCCTGCTAGGAGAGGGAATAACCGACACTTGATTTATATTAGAAAAAATATTTTTTATAAAAGTTTAAAAATTATAATACTTTATCTAAAATTTTAATAAAAAAAACAAGTCGCATGTCCCCTCTCCTAGCAAGAGAGGGCTAGGGTGAGGTAGAAGTTAACAAATTTAACACAATAGAATACATCATTGTCTTATATGTAAAACAATGATGTAATTCAAATAAAAGCTATAATAAATCTATACTACTTTTTTATCTTTGTCTTTATCGTCTTGTGCTCCGGCGGTGTTTGTAGCAGGCTTACTTTCGCCGGTTGCTCCGGCTGCTTGAGTAGAAACTCCTAAACCTGTGTCAGAAGATGCACCATCACCACCAAGAACTCCGGCCGTTTCTTCGTTCAAACTTTCTGCTACGGCTTCCGGATCTTCCAAATCATCAGGCATTTCAATTTCCAAATCATTTACAACGCCCATTTGTCCATCATAAATATCAATTGATTCTGCATAAATATCATTTGTGGCTGAGTTTAAATCTTGTGTATCTTTTCTCATACCGATTTCTGTACCGACATCACCTGCCCAACTCATCTGTTGAGCAGTAGCGATACCGCTAGATGCTGCTGCTGCGTATCCTATTGCGGCAAATGCCCAACCAACAAACGCTTTTCCTGCTAATTTTGTTGCAGCTAAAGTCGCACTTCCAGCATTGACAGTTTGACTGCCAGCTTCAACATAACACATAGTTCTTGTGTTAGAGTCAAATCCTTCAGCATAGTCTGTTAGACCTTGTACTTCTGCAACGGTTTCAGCGGCATTGTCGTATCCTTCTTGATAAGTTCCCATTTCTTCATAAATTTCACCAACAGTATCTGTTGTTTCTTCTTGGGTATCAGTAATGTCAACGCCTAGTTGCTGCATAATTGGTACAAGTTCTTTTAATAATTCTTTTTCATCATCTGTTAATTGTTCACCGCTGTTAACTTTCTCCATTAGAGCATCATAACTAGCTTTATAAAAATCATATTCAGACTTTTTATCTTCAATTTCACCATTAGCATCTTCGTTTGCCATTTGAGCATCATCAGAAAGAGTTTCTATTTCATCTCTCATGTCACTCATTTCATTTTGAGAGTCACCTAAAGCTGCCGTTGCATTGTTCATTTCATCTTGCAAAGCATCACAGGCTTCTTTGCTATCTTTATTAGGTTTGGCAACCCAATACTTTGCTGCAACAGCAGCAGCCATGACAACAGTTGCTATATCACTGAGTTTTACATCTTTTTTAGCACCTGCTTTTCCAACTTCTAATACAGCTCCTTTTTTTACGCAAGCTCCTGCATTATTGAGCGTTTTTGCTGCAACATTTCCTACGACTTTCCCAGTTGTTGCTCCGGCAATAGATAATCCTGCATTTACGACGCTACCATAACTTTTATCTCCATCATAGCCTGTTGCATCTTTTGCTTGGTTTTTGCCGTTCATTTTAGCTGTAGAGAAATCATCGTCTTCAATTTCATAAGCGTTTTCGTCATCCAGTGCGGTTGCTCGCCAGTTGCTTAATTGGCTGTTCCAAGTTTGAGTGATTTCGCCCATATCTTTAGCTGAAATCCCCATTGTATTGTTGCCATAATTGTAGTTATACCAACATTTATAAGCGTATGATTGTGAGTTTACCGCATTGCTAAGGCTAAATGAATCTTGAATTGCCATAATTCCTCCAATATTTTATTGTTTTATTATTATTTACGGCATTTTTTTGAAAAACTTTAGGATTTGGAGTGAAAGTTTTACAAAAGTTTACAATTTGGCGTGAAAAGGTATAAAAAAGTCTAATAGATACCCATCCCAACCTGTCTTGGATTATTCGGGCGAGCATAATATTGCAAAGACAAAAAAATGATGTTTTATATTTTTATTATAAGTTATCCTCTACCTCACCCTAGCCCTCTCCTGCTAGGAGAG
>URPS01000071.1 GCA_900549855.1 uncultured bacterium
TACTGCAAACTCCCTGAGCCGATAGACCAGCGTCAGATCGTTGTTGTTGACCCAATGCTCGCAACAGGCGGTTCGGCAGTTGCCGCTGTAGATTACATTAAAAAGCATGGCGGCCAAAAGATTAAATTTATGTCTATCATAGCAGCTCCAAAGGGTGTAGAAACTCTTATGAAAGCACACCCTGACATTCAGCTTTATGTTGGCGCACTCGATCGTGAACTCGACGATAACGCATATATCCGTCCGGGCCTTGGTGATGCCGGCGACAGAATTTTCGGTACTAAATAATAAAAAACGCTGATAAATATAGGAGTAGCCATAAAAAACCGACCTCCAAAAAGTTAGATTTTCAGCCTAACTTTTGGGGGCGGCTCAAATTTACGGTTACTCATTTTTATGACATAGCAACTGCATTCTAAGCAGTAGGTCAATCCTCTTTGATATAATATAGTGTATAATGATACTGACCTGACAGCCGATATAGTTATACACAGAAATTGGAATGATATTTATTCTTACGGTCTAAATTATATTTGATTAAGGCGGTCAGCATTTTTGTGCTGTCTGCTGTAAAACAAAATATAAAAATCTCGCCTATCCGATTGACTTTTATTAATAGATTTGATATAATAAACCTGTTAGTATGATATTTTTGAGTATCGTTAACCTGTCGCAAGAACACAAATTAATAAATATGCAGGTATGGCGGAATTTAAGTGAGTATCCAAATCTGTGATTTGGCAATACGAACTTATGCAAAATCTATTTTAATAGATTTTGCAGGCAGACTAACCTGTCGCAAGAATACAAATTAATAGATATGCAGGTATGGCGGAATTGGCAGACGCGTATGGTTCAGGTCCATATGAAAGCAATTTCATGCAGGTTCAAGTCCTGTTATCCGCACCATATCTTGACGTGTCAATCGATACAAGGTGAGAGAGTCCAGTGTTTCTGGACTTTCTCACTTTATTATCGTGTTATCCAAAGTTGGACATCATCCTTACACTTTTTTCTAACTATAATTCCCCTTCCATTATTAGCTGAAACACTCGCTTTGACGTTTCCGGGTCTCTATGAAGCAAACAATATAAATACTCGTTTGTGATGGCTTGTAAAAATGAATTCAGTGTTGATGAGATTATAAATCTGCCAGTGATCGCCCTATTTAAAGCTACCATCTCATCTTCTCCAACAAGATCAACTATCAATTTACTGTGTTGAGCAACTAGTATAGTGTCAATTTCTTGACTTAACGCTTGCTTAACGTCTTCAATAAATTTCTTCACTGCATAATTAGTAAACTGCGGCGTAAGCAGTACAAAATAAATTTCTAACAAAGTGTGTTTTTCCTTATATGGATACCTGTGGTCCTCTATAAACCTCTTTGCTGTTTGATAGAATTCATGATTTTTAACCTCCGGCTCATAATCCAAAATTGCTTTGCACAGCCCCCTAAATTCACTAAAATATCTGCGACCATCTTCTGCTGCATCAACTGCAAGCTTGCTGTTTGCTATCTCTAATACCCAACCCAAATACTGGTCCAATTTATACGATTTGCCACCAAGTTTTTGCCTTATTTTTCTTGATATATTAAAAAAATCTTCCGTTGCCTTGTTCAACTCCACAGGAAAATATCTGCCACATATATCTTCTTCATCTTTAAAAATATTCATGTTAGAGCTCCTTAATTTTTATTTAGGAATTTCAAAACAAAAATGCATGAAATGCAAAGGCAGAAAAAATCACCATCCTTTCTTCCCCTTATATAAGCCTCTTGTACAATTATGCATTTTAAGATATAATTGTTTATGGTATCGTTTTAAGATTGTAAAGGGTAGTTTTGTTACCTTTTGCTGGGCTGGTATGGTTGGAGTTATACCAGTCCACCATGACATTTTTTATTTTTGATTTTCCTTGTTACATAACAACTCTAAATGAGAAATAAGTCAAGCTATTTCTAAAATAAAAATTAAAAAGCCAGCCAATAGCATATGTCTTCTCTTTGCTATTGGCTGGCTTCATTTACTCAAATTATTTTTCCATTCTTAAATTCAAATTTTATGTTTCCATCGCGATTTATTATTACCTTTCCAATCAATGTATACCACAACTTCTCGTCAAAGTCGGTTATGATTTCTGTACTTTGTTTTAAGTTTTTTATAAACTCATTAATTTTATGTTCTTTTGCTTTCATTTCAAATTTTAAATCTTCGATTTTTGATAACTGTTCAGTTACTTTATCGTATCTACCTCTTAGTTCTTCATATCGTTCATTGTACTTAATCTGGTCAATTTTAGAACGTGAATTTCGCTCTATTAATTCCTTCATCGAATTATATAATACACTGCGTTCACCTTGCAGTTTTATTTCCTTTTCTTCAATTAAAGTTGTGTCTGTAAGTTCTAAAATCAGCTCTTTACAGTCTTTGATAACCTGTTCTTTATTTTCAATCATAGAATTAACCGTTTTCACAAAAGCCTCTTTTATTTGCTGCTCAGTCACGTGTGGAGTTCTACATTTTTCTTTGTTTTTAAATTTGGCATTGCACCGCCAAATAATTTTCCGATATTTATCGTTTGAATGCCATATCTTAGACCCATAAAAACGACCACAGTCACCACAAACGATCTTACTTGAAAAACAATTCGCTCCGCTTTGCACCCGACCTTTGCGCTTTTCAAATTCATATTGTACCATATCAAAAACCTCAGGTGAGATTATTGCTTCATGGCTATTCTCCACGTAATATTGTGGAACTTCTCCTTCATTTTTCTTCTTTTTCTTAGTCAAAAAATCCACCGTGTAGGATTTTTGAAGCAAAGCGTCACCTTTATATTTTTCATTTGTTAAAATGCTTTTAATTGTGCTTGTAGTCCATTTTTCTTTGCCCGCCGGAGTCGGTACTTTCAGCCGAGTCAAATGAGTTGCAATCCCGGTTGTGGTCCTGCCTTCAAGAAATAACCTGTAGATTAAGCGTACGATTTTTGCTTCTTTTTCTACAATCTGAGGAATACCATCTTCTCCCCTTTCGTAGCCTAAAAATTTCTTATACGGAAGGCTGACTTTACCGTCTGCAAAGCGTTTTCTCTGACCCCACGTTGTATTTTCACTGATCGATCTCGATTCTTCTTGCGCTAGCGAACTCATAATAGTGATCAAAAGTTCGCCTTTAGAGTCTAAGGTATAAATATTCTCTTTTTCAAAATAAACCTCTATACCTTTTTCCTTGAGCTTTCTAACTGTCGTCAACGTATCCACAGTATTTCTTGCAAACCTCGATACTGATTTCGTCACGATTAAATCAATCTTTAAAAATCTTTTTATTTGGTAAAAACGTAATTAAAAACATCAATTTTCCTTGGTATATACATGATAAGTAATAGAAACTTCAAAACTGTTTTACGTAAAATAGAGAGAATTTTGTGAAAGCACATTGCTTTTTGGAATTAATTGTAATATAAGCAAATGTAAGGATATTTTAAGTTCTATTTAAATATTAAAGCTATTGTCAAATTATTTGAAATTGTTGATTTTACTATGTTCACTAAAGTTGAAATCAATTTTATAATCATTACTATTCAAGATCTAATCCGAGGGAGGAGTTGTATTAAAATGAAAACTATCATGCGGCATTTTTTTGACAACAGTTAATATAAAAATTCAAAAAGTAATGAAACTATGATATTTATTGCTCAACCGTGATTGTATACTTCGTTGTCATCTTGCTTACACTTAACTATAAATGTCATTAGTTTTACTGACAAATAAATTATAAAACGAGGTGTTTTTAATGAAAAAAAAATTTATATCAATAATATTAACATTTCTGTTAATACAGCCTGCGTTCTGTTTGGCAGAAGAGTCTAGTTCCAATTTAGATATTTCATCATCTGGGTCATCACTTCTTCCTGAGTTTGGAGACAGTGTTAATTTACCAATAAATATCGTTTCTGAAGATGGAACAACTGAAAATTATATAGCTGACGTAAAATTACTTTTAAACCAAGCCGTCGATTTAAAAAAGGGTGAAAAACAAGAGGTTTTAAGGGAATGTATTTTTAAAGACACTAGTGAAGGAAAAAATAAATACAATTTATCAAAAGCTTTAGTATCAATTACTTGTAAAGCAACGGATATTTTTAAAGCTTATATTAATTGCACTAATGAAACGGATACTTTACATTCTAATAATGGTGAAATAATTTTTTATGTACCTAGTGAAGAAGTTTTTTCAGTTGATTTAAAATCTAAGCAATCTGACTTAAATTGTGATTTAGGAGTTTTAGGAATTGGGGTAAATAGTAGTACCGAAAAAATTTTCCCTATGGATTTAAAATGTAATTCTTTGGAAAGTGTTTCAGCGGCAAATATTATCTCACCAATTGCTAAGGGGTTTACTTCTATAGTATTATTACTATTGAGTTTATTTTAAGAAAGTAGGTGTTTTTATCATGTTAAAAAAATTTTTAGCAGTCATTTTAGCTATTTCAATTTCTATACCTTGTGCAACAAGTTTTTGCTTAGCAAACTGCCAAGTCGATAAATTTGAATTCCATACTTTTGGCACCAATGAATGTGGAGAGCAGTATGATTTAATACATTATCTTTCAAGAGACACTATAGATTCATTATGCTCAACAAATACTTTATTTGCTAGAAACACAGGAGGAAAAATTTTAGATTGGTTTAAGAGAAACAAAAAGACATTAACAATTGTTGGATCATCAATAGGTGGTGTAGCCTTGTTAGGATCAGGAATAGCAGGAATAGCAGTCACAGAAAAAGGTAAAAATTATAAATTGGGTATACGTACAAATAACGAAGAAAATAATTTCTGCGATAATTTATTAAATGTTTCTAAACACAATAACAATTGTGGTGTTATAGTTAAGTTTCAAGAGGCAGTTATAAATGGTATGACAATTCTTTCAGATATGAATATTGATTCTCAAAAGGAATAATGTTGTCTTTTCAATGCTATAATTGCTTATATCATTAAGGAGTATAGATGGCAACGAAATATACAATCAAGGGTTTCAGCAAAATTATGTGATATGTTTAATTCTTTCATTCTAAAGGAGGTTTGATAAAAATGAATACGTGTTTTAAAAAATTTTTCACAGTAGTTTTTATAACATTATTAATAAATAACATAGTAATTATTCAGGTACCTATGAACACTTTTGGATTTGGAAATAAGTCTCACGAACAATTGTCAGAATTAGCTTTTCATCAGGTATTATTTGATCTTGGTTTAACTAAATATATAGGAGCAACAGCTGATTTAGTACGGCATAGTACAGGCCCTGATAGAGATGAGGATTATGCAAAAGAAGGTTGGAGAACAGGTGGAAAAAGAGGAGGATGGTATGAAGGGCATTTTTTTAATGTTGAGACTGATTTAGAAAAAGAAGATACTGCACTCACCCGAATGGTAAACCATTTTAATGATGCTGTTGCCCTCGCAAGAAGCAACGATTGGAGAAAATCAATATATGATCTTGCCAGAGCTCTTCATTACCTTCAAGATATGTGTTGCCCTGTTCATATGTGGGGATATCGGCACAATAACATACCTGCTATGGTAACATTGCATATTGAATTAGAGAACGGTTGGGATGCCATGTTTGATTCTGAAAATTTATTAGAACACATTCCTAGAGGTAGTCGTTTCTTACCAGTTAGTAATTTTGAAAATATTAGATGTTTGGGAATATACGCTGCAAGTGAGGCATTATCTCTCCATAGAGATTGGATTGAGAAAAATACAGGAATAGGAATAGATATCCTGCAAAGTTTTAATACTATAAATCCAGTGTATTGGATAGGAAGATTAGCATCATTTGTTGTTGACAGTCGTGGTAAAGAAAATACAGGATTTCGCAGACACTGGCAGGGCATATTTCATCTTCCATATTTAGCTAGTTACGAACTTATACGTATGTGGGCTGAAAGTGTAAGCGATTTTACTTTCCCAGCTCCAGGTTGTATAATACAGTAAAAAATTTTATACTTTAAAATTAACTAAATAATAAAGTTTTCATAAACTTATTATTTTAATATGGATTTGATTTTTATTTGTATATTATATTTACACAAAATTTAACAAAATCATTCGACACATCGTGACAAATTATAATTTTCAAAAGTTAATTGTATGAAATATATAAAATTTGATAAAAATATATTAAGTTTTAGAAATAATGTAACATAATATAAATGTAAAAATATTTTTGTCTTTATAATAAAATTAACTGTAAAGTAGGAAACTTAACGAAACAATAAATCCTCAAAAAAGCAAAGCTAGACGGGATGCTGTTGTAACGATGGTGTATTTCTACTGTATAAACTGTATAAATGGTATTATATTGGAAACTGGTATTGCTGGTTGTAACTCATTAACTTCGATAACTATCCCAGAATCAATTACTTTTAGTTAGAAATAATGCATTTGATAATTGTTGTGCATTAAAGCCTGTGGCTCTATACAGTAACTATTATAGTAGAAAATTTTAAAAAACTTTTTTTACGTATTATGAATTTGAAAATGTACCAATATCAAATCTTGTATATTTTATTGAATTCGGTGCTTTTTCTGATTGTATCAACTTAATTTCAATAAATAATCCGAATTCTGTTACTTCTATTGCTGGTAACACGTCTTATAATTATGCTAAGTTAGCCTCGGTGTCTCTTTGAAATTCCGTTACCTCTATTAGAGAAAGTGCATTTAAAGAGCGTAGATAATTAACTTCAGCAACAGTGATCTTAACCAAGGAAATCTGTTTTGCAGATTCAAGTTCAAGTCCATCTAAATCGAGTTTGTCAAACTTCAGTTCTACAATCTCTGTGATATCAAGTTCTACAAGATCATGTGAAAAAGCTTTTTCTGATGATAAAGAGTATATAGTTGTATTAGAACTGGACAAAGGAATAAAATCTGATAACGATAATAATGTTATTCGTATTCTCGTGTATGTTAATGACGAACAAACAGTAAATGCAATAGTGGGCAAAGCAAATAAATGCATAAATCAATGACTTTTAAAAAGTTAACAATAATTTCATTCTGGAAATTTTTCAAAACTTTATAAACTCATGAATGTATGCTATAATAAATTTACGGATTAAAAAGGAGGTTTTTATTATGGCATATTTCTTAAATAACGATTTTAAAAATAATGAATTTGAACTTGCATCAAAAGATAAGTTTTTTGTTGATAAAACTAGATTAATTGAAAAAATAAATTCTTCAATAGGTATCAAAGACCGATTCGTGTGTATAACACGTCCACGTCGTTTTGGAAAAACTCTAAATGCTATGATGCTAGCTTCATATTATTCTAAAAACGCTGATTTTAAAGAATTGTTTGATAAACTTGAAATTAGTAAAAGCAGCTCGTATAGAGAGCATCTGAATAAACATAACGTTATTTATATGACATTTAACCAAATTCCAAATACCAACT
>URPS01000072.1 GCA_900549855.1 uncultured bacterium
TCCGACCTCCACCTTACGGGCTTACGCCCTACCGAAAATCCGCTCTCCTGCTAGGAGAGGGGACGCTCCCTACTTGAATAAATTCCTACGCATCTTTGCATCTAAGCCTCTAATCATCTTTTTATACGTAGCACCTACGTACGTGGCACAAAAATTTCTCTTACTTTTTCTCTATCATCAAAATGAATAGTTTCATTTGCAAGAATCTGATAATCTTCATGACCTTTACCGGCAACAAGAACTACGTCTTTTTGACCCGCAAGCTTATATGCTTCTTTTATTGCAAGTTCTCTATCCGGCTCCACAATAACATCATTAACACTACTAATGCCAGCAAGAATATCTGTAATAATCTGTTGCGGATCTTCTGAACGTGGGTTATCACTTGTAACAATTACCTTATCCGCAAGTTCTTCTGCAATTCTGCCCATTTTAGGACGTTTTGTTGCATCTCTATCACCACCACATCCGAAAATACAAATTAGTTTTCCATCACTTGGAGTTATATCTCTTGCAGCTTTCAAAACATTTTCCAAGCCATCAGGAGTGTGCGCATAATCCACAATTACTGTAGGCTGATTGATAACAATTTCAAACCTTCCGGCAACACCACCCAATTCTTGCAATCTGTTTATTGAGGTTTGTAAATCCAAACCGGTTGCAAGCGCAGCGGTAAGTGCAGCAAGAGCGTTGTAAACAGAGAACATTCCGTTCATTTTTAATTTTATTGGATAATCTTGACCTTTAATATTACAAATAAAAGATGCACCATCGTGATTAAACACAACATCACGAGCCTTAATATCAGCATTATTTTTTACGCCATAAGTATAAAGGCTTACTGTTGGAGAAATTACTTCTTTAAATTTTTCCGCATATTCATCATCATTATTTATAACCGCAAAATCACCGGCAACAAGGTCTTCAAACAAAATTGCTTTTGCTTTAAAGTAATTTTGCATTGTTATGTGAAAATCCAAATGATCTTGTGTAAGATTAGTAAATACCGCACCATTGAAATCACAATAATCTACTCTATGTTGAGCAAGAGCGTGAGAAGAAACCTCCATAACAACATTTTTAATCTGTTTATCGCAAACTTCACTCAAAATTCCTTGCAATTCAGGAGCTTGCGGAGTTGTGTGTTTTGCATCATGATAAGAATCCTTTGTAAAGAACTTGTGTCCTAAAGTACCAATCAAAGCACACTGCTGTTGATTAGCTTCAAAAAGTTCTTGAATCAAATGAGTTACTGTAGTTTTTCCATTCGTGCCGGTTACACCAATCAGATTAATTTTCTGTGATGGTGAACCATAGTACAAATCAGAAATTTGAGCAATAATTTCACTTGTATCACTAACAACAATTTGCGGAACATCGAGATTTAACCTTTTCTCTACAACAAATGCAATTGCGCCGTTATTAAAAGCTTCTTCTGCGTACTCGTGACCGTCAACGTGCTCGCCAGTCAAGCAAATAAACAAATCATTAGGTACTGTTTTCTTTGAGTTATAAGATAATCCCATAACTTCTAAAGACATATTATCCATATTCACCAGTTCTATATAATTAATGTTGTCAATTAGTGTTCTTAATTTCATTTTTGTCCTTTCTTACACACAATTGGTTAAATTTTTTTATCGCTACTTCTAAATTTTACCGGCTTTATCCGGTTGCAAGTTTAGAATATGAGAAATTTGAGTTGAAATTTCTTTAAAAATAGGAGCCGCAACAGTGTTACCCCAAATTTCGCCACCTTGAGCGGAGTCAACAATTACATAAATCAACACTTGCGGATCTGTTGATGGCATATAACCTACAATTGAAGTGTATAATTTATTAGTATAACCGCTACCATTTTCTTTAGGTTTAATTGAAGTACCGGTTTTAGCTGCAATATTATAACTATCAGACTTAATCGGAGATTTACCTCTGTTAATACTTTCTGTCAAAAGTTCTGTTACGACTCTTGCATGTTCAGGAGTCATAACCTGAACCCTTTTAATTTTGATAGCCTCTTCTTCCGGAGAATACTTGATTACATGCGGAGTAACCCTAACTCCATCATTAGCAATCGCTGAAACAGCTGACACCATTTGTATCGCTGTTACAGAAGAACCATATCCATACCCCATTGATGCATGGTCAGCAGCATCCCATTTGCTCGGACTTTTCAAAAGTCCAACTGATTCACCGGGAAGGTCAATTCCGGTTTTTTCACCAAAACCGAATTTCTTAAGCATTCCATAATATTCATATCTGCTCATCATCTGAGCGACAAGAACAGAGGCAACATTACTTGAATGTTCAAACAAATAAACCAAGTCAATCATCCCCGGATTTGGTCTTCTACCATAATCGTAGTTCTTAATTGTCCACCAGCCGATTTTAATCTTACCGGTATCATTAATTTTTGTGTATCGGTTAATCTTGCCAAGCTCAATTGCAGACGCTACTGTTATAGTCTTAAATGTTGACCCCGGAGGAAATACATCTGTTAAAGTCCAGTTTTTTGTTTGAAAGCTTGTCGCAGTCTTAAAATTATTCGGATCAAAATACGGATAAACTGCATACGCAAGAATTTCACCGTTACGTGGATTCATAACAATAACGGCACCACGATGTGCATGGAATTTTTCGATTGATTTCATCAACTCTTTTTCACAAACGTGTTGTACAGCTGCATCAATCGTTAATGTTACATCTTTTCCCTTAACTGGTTTGGTTGCAGCCACCGGATCTGTCGAAATATTATAAATAACCTTACCTTTTGGTGTCATCTCAAAATTAGAAGTCTTAGTAACACTTTCTAAAGTGTCTTTTGCGGTCAATTCAACTCCGGAAGCTACATCCGCATCAAAGTTATAATATCCGAGAACATGTGCTGCTAAAGTTCCTTGCGGATATGTTCTGATACTTTTTTTATCCATTGGAATTTCACGCAAATTTAATTTTGCGATTTCATCTCGTGTATGTCTGTCAACATTCTTTTTTAAAGAAATCAGTGAAATATTTTGTTTTAATTTTTCAGTTAAATCAAATTGAGATATTTTCAGAATGGGAGCAAGCATTTTTGCCAATTCTTCCGGAGTATGAACAAAGTCTTCTTTTCTTGCAAAAATGTCATAATAAACGGTATCTGTAGCAAGCTTGATGCCATTTCTGTCATAAATATTTCCACGCATAACAAAAGAGCTTGCACGACGCTGATTTTTCGCCTTTACTCTAAAATGCCTTACGTCTAAAACCTGAACACAAAAAAGATATACAACGAATAATAGTATCAAGATAAGAAAAATACCTTGTATCCAAATCAATCGTTCTGAAAAAGACTTGTTTCTATTTGTATTGTTAGATTCGCGTCTCATACCTCTCCCCAAATAGATAATAGCATAATAAAGAAGAATTTGCTAGAAATATTTTATTCTTATTGTTAGCAGGTAAAAGTGGAAAGTGGAAAATTATTTTAAAAAATAATTTGTAGTTGTAACTACAAGTATGGCGCATTCCCTCCCTTTATAGGGGGAGGGTAGAATTTCAAGTTGAGCTATGCGAAACTTAGAAATTCGGGTGGGGGCTTATTTGTAGGGAATTATAAAATAATTTTTAGTTTGTTAATATTACAATTTTGATAACTTAAAAATCTAAAAGAAATTTGGCTTAATTAGTCCCTAACGAGTTAGCCCCCACCCTTCCCCTCCCCCTATAAAGGGAGGGAATGCGCCATACTTGTAAGTATAACTACCAACTGTTTTAAAATAACTTTCAATTTTCAACTCCTAAATTCCACTTTTAACTTTAAAATGACTAAATTGTAACAATTTCTTTACGAACTAGCAAATATTAAATTTAGAGGTTATATTATGCTATGAGGATATTTTTTGTTTATCCTTAACATGAGGTCAAAAAGTGGTAGATAATAGGTCAGCGGGTTTTTATGGAATAGGCGGATCGTTTAATTTCAAAAGTGGCGATCCTTCCGGTACTGCCGCCAAAATGAGTCAAGACAAATATGGCTCTGAAGCGATGTATCTTCCGCCGGTTGAAGATGAAGAAGAAGGTGAAAACTTCTATAACCAACAATATGTAGATAGGAGTGCACTGTTAAGAGCGACATTGAATTCGCTTGCTATGTCAAATGTTGCGTCCGTTTTGAATGCTAAAAAGCATAAGAAATCTGTTAAAGATATTTTAGAAGAAGAAAAAGAGAAAGAAAAAGAAGATAAAGAAATCGAGCTCTTGGAAGCAGAAGCGGAAGAAGAATATAGAGAAGCCGAAGAAGATAAGTAATTTTTTTAATTTATAGTTTGTCAAAATTTTTTGAGAATTTTCGTGGCAATCCATAATTATTATTTAACTGGATTACTTCGTTTTACACTATACTTACTAGCTTGTAGCTTGCATTACACATTTGCAAGTGAAGTGAAATATGTTCCTCGTAATGACGGTAAACTTGTAATTATAACTACAAATTATTTTTAAAATAACTTTCCACTTTCAACTTTCAACTTTTAAATTCCGTTTCCAATGAACTTAATCCCCGAAATAACCTGATAATCTTCTCCAAACGGATTGTCTTTCAAATTCTCTAAAACAAAATATGTAGAGCCGGAACCGGACATAATTGAGTGCGGAAGCTTTGATTTTATATTCTGTAATTCAGTGTAATCATCAAAAATGGCGTATTCTAAGTCGTTATATAAATAATCATTTATGCTTTCATTATTTTTAAGCGCTTCCAACATTTTTTCAGTCATATTATTTTGAGGTTTATTTTTCTTAAGCGCATATTTTGTATAAGCTTCTTTTGCAGAAATACCAAGTTTTTTAGGCTTAATCAAAGTAACCGGTAATTCTAAATTATACGGAAGTTTCTCAATAACTTCTCCTCTAGAAGTCGCTAAAACACATCCGCCTTCTAAGCAAACATTCAAATCAGAGCCAAGGCTTGCGCAAAGTTCATGCAGTTCTTGTCTGTTTAAAGGCTCATTAAAAATTTTATTTAATCCGACCAATGTTCCGGCAGCATCCGTACTGCCACCGGCAAGCCCTGCAGCTACAGGAATTTTTTTATCAATAAAAATTTCTATCTTGAAATGATTAATTTTAGTTTTATCCAAAAATAATTTTGTAGCCTTATAAACCAAATTCTTTTCGTTATAAGGAATTTCATCACTATTACCGGAAAGCAAAATTTTATTTTCGTCAGATTCCGACACTTTAATATTCAAAGTATCATATAAACTAATCATTTGCATAATACTTTTGATATTATGAAATCCGTCTTCTCTTCTATTCACAACTTCCAGCGTAAGATTAATTTTTGCCGGACATTTAACTTCAATATTTTTCATACGTAAATTATAACATGACAAAATTTTATAAAAACTTAACTTGAATAATTTTGTTATTATTGATACTCTTTTCATGTTAGGGGATGAAAAAACATGTCAACGTCGTTTGCAAATAGAAAAAAACAACAATCACAAAATGAAGATTTATCACAATTAATGCCGCAAAATATTGATGCAGAGGAAGCAATCTTAGGTGCAATCCTAGTTAGCCCGTCTTGTATGAATAAAGTTGTAGAACATATTAGACCGGAATCATTCTACAAACCTGCACACAGATATGTTTATGAAGCTATGCTTCAACTTTATAACGGCGAGGACAAAATTGATATCGTATCTGTTTCAGATGTACTAAATATTAACCAAAAACTTGAACTTGTTGGCGGAAGAGCATTCATTAATGATTTAAGTTACAAAACAATTACCACAGCAAACGTAGAATACTACGCAAGAATAGTTCAAGAAAAAGCAATCAAGCGTTCTTTAATCAATGCAGGTTCAGAAATCGTATCATCAGGTTACGACCTTAATCCGATTGAAGAGTCATTAGAGCTTGCAGAAAAATTAATCTTTGATATTGCATCCCAAAAAGCTTCAAAATCACTTGCGCCAATCAAAGATATCGTTTATGAAACATATTCTGATATTGAAGAACGTTACAATAACAAAGGTCAATTGACCGGTGTACCAACTGATTTCTACGATTTGGATGCAATGACAAACGGATTACAGCGTTCCGACTTAATTATCCTCGCAGCACGTCCTGCAATGGGTAAAACAGCGTTTGCACTGAACATAGCTCAAAACGTAGCACTTCGTGCGAAAGTTCCGGTGGCAATATTTTCTTTAGAAATGTCAAAGAAACAGCTTGTACAGCGTCTTTTGTGTTCAGAAGCAGAAATTGACTCACAAAGACTTAAAACAGGTAACATGCAAGCAAAAGACTGGGAAAAATTAGCCGTTGCAATGAGTAGTTTTTCAGAAGCTCCAATCTATATTGACGATACGGCAGGATGTACAATCACAGATATCAGAGCGAAATGTCGTCGACTTGCAATGGCAGAAAAGAACCTTGGCTTAATCGTAATCGACTACTTGCAGTTGATTGAAGGTACCGGAAGAGAAGACCGTATGCAGCAGATTTCAAGCATATCAAGAGGTTTGAAAATCTTAGCCAAGGAACTTAACGTACCGATTATTTCACTTTCACAGTTATCTCGTGCAGTAGAAAGTAGAACAGACAAGCGCCCAATGCTTTCTGACTTGAGAGAATCAGGATCTATCGAACAAGACGCCGACATCGTTATGTTTATTTATCGTGACGAATACTACAAAAACGCCAACGATGAAGAAGAACAAGCTGAAAAAGCTGCGAACAAAGGTGAAGCCGAAATTATTATCGCAAAACACAGAAACGGTTCCGTTGGTACAGTTAAGCTTCTATTCCAAGGAAGTATCACAAAATTCAAAAACCCTATTAAAACAGACGTATTTTAACATTTGGTCAGCTTTCGTAAGTTGAAAGTGGAAAGTGGAAAGTTGTTTTAAAAATAATTGGTAGTTATACTTACAAGTAGGGCATATTCCCTTCCTTTATAGGGGGAGGGTAGAATTTGTTAACGAACGTTAGTGAGTTTAGAAATTC
>URPS01000073.1 GCA_900549855.1 uncultured bacterium
CCATTGAGCGGGAGAGATGTCACGTTAGTGACAGAGAGGGAAGGGTGGGGGCTTATTAAAAGTTATTGGTGTATAGGATGTACCCTACTTTCATAAGTTGAAAATTGAAAGTTGTTTTAAAGCAATAAGTCGTTACAACTACAAACTTGGTGCATTCTTTTGCACATAACCTTGTAGTCTTGTGCTACGTCATTGCGAGCGTATTTCACTTCACTTTCAAATGCGTAGAGAAGCTACAAACTAGTAAGTGTAGTGTAAAACGGAGCAATCCAGTCATAAGACCGGTAGAATAACATCTAGTCTAAAATTACAACAAGTGCTAAAACAACGGATTACTTCGTCACTAACCCTTGCGGGCAAGCCCCCACCCTAGCCCTCCCCCTATAAAGGGAGGGAACGCGCCCTTCTAGTAGTTGCAACTTTCAACTGTTTTAAAACAACTTTCCACTTTCAACTTTCAACTTTCCAAAACCCACCCGCATTCGTAGCTTACTAACGCTCGCACGACTGCGACCTCCCTAACAAGGGCGGTATTTTTCATCAACTTTATCAAGCTAACAATAGAATATTTAAAAACTATAAAGGTGCGCATTGCTTGCGCACCTCATTTTTTGAAGAAGGAGTAAATGATGATTTTGAATCTTGCACAAATAATCGTAAGCTTTACGGATTTATTGTGCGTACGTTTCTTCTTTGAAGAAGTCTACTACTGTACCCATTACATTATCAAAGAATAAATCCAATTCTTGTGATAAATTAATTTCTTTGTTTTCTAACATTTCGTGTTCCACCTTGTTAAATCTTGATAACATTTCATTTTCGATACGCATATACTTTTAAATCCTTTCCTGAATTATTCTCGGTTTTGCTTACATTTTTTATATCGGCATTTTTTTGAAAAACTTTAGAGTTTTTATATATTTTGTTACAATAATTTACATTTATAACCCCAAAGTCTTTGTTAGTTTGGTTTTAATGTTTGGAAATGGAAAGTCAAGAATTTCTAATCTACCTAACTAATAAGCCCCCACCCTTCCCTCTCTGTCACTAACGTGACATCTCTCCCGTTCAATGGATGTTGCGGGCGAGAATTAAGTTAAAAAAGAGTCTGTACCTCCCCCTATCAAGGGAGGGGCTACTATATTAAATCTTCTGGATTATCCTTTACCCCTTTTTCAACATTCTCACCAGCTTGCTTTAAATCTTCCGGATTATCTTTAATGCCTTTTTCAACATTCTCACCAGCTTGCTTCAAATCTTCCGGACTGTCTTTAATGCCTTTTTCAACATTCTCACTAGTCTGCTTTAAGTCTTCCGGACTATCTTTTACCCCTTTGTCAATATTCAACGTTTTGACCAGAGCTCTGACATCTCCTTTTAGTTTAAAATATTCTGCAAATTTTGGGGTTGTTTTAATATTAAAAGATCTACCATTTTTATCTTTATGTCTTGATATCAAACCTTTTTCCAAAAGTTCTTGAACATGTTCATAAGCATTTGAACCCCTCAAATCTTTCAACAAAGATTGTCTAATTGGTTCTTTTAAAGCAATGACGGTAAGTGTTTTAAGAACTGGTGGCTTCAACTCAACCGGACAAAGTTTTTCGACAATATCCAAATGCTCTTGTTTAACCTGCAAAATATAACCGTTCTCGTCATCAATTTCCAAAGCTCCGTCACGAGAAGCATAGTCCATAATCAATTCCAACAATGCTTCTTCTACTTGTTCCGGTTCTTCTTCCAAAATTTCTGCGATGTCTTTGATTTGAAGCACTTTTGCCGTAACAAACAGAACGGCTTCAATTCTCGATTTTAACTGTTCCATTACGCACTAACCTCCCTATTTTCGGCAATTATACTCTTTGCATTTTCAATACTTGAGTCTAACGAATCCTGCGCCGTTCCCTCTCCTTGGGGGAGGGTTAGGGTGGGGGCTAATTCCCCAGCGTCTGCATTCTCGCTATTTTCAACATGCGAACATTTAACTACATACAAATCAGAATAAAATTCATCTTGTTCTAAGTCATAATCACTTTCTACTGTTAAAAACAACAATGAAATATACGCACTTATTTTATCCATCCCCAAAAGTGTAAGTTCGTTAAGTTCAATCTTATCCTGTCTGCTGAGAATCTCTGACAAATTGGCTTTCAACCTCTGAACACCATTTTCAATATATTCATCGTGAGCAAGATTAATAATATCGTCCGGAGAAAGTTTCGCATAATTTTGAACACGTCTTTTAGCACGTTCATGTGCATTTTTTAAAGACTGTTTCTTATCAAGCATTTCATAGAATTCTAATTGACGAATCAAATCACGTAATGTTACAACCCTGTTGTGATTAAGTCTTACACTGGTTCTTCTCTGCAAAACTTCATCAATAGAAATAACATTGTTTGTCGGAATATATTCTTCATCTTGATAATCTAAAGGCATTTCATCGTCATAATTAAAATCATCTTCTCTTTGAGGTTCAAAATCCATAACATCTAAACCCTCAAGAATATTAGATTTCAATTTAAGCAAGATTGCAGCGAACAAAAGTGTTCTTCCTGTTAAACGCAAATTTTGCGCTTTAGATTGAAACAAATGCATCAAATACTTATCTGTAACTTCTACAATATCAACATTCCAAGGGTCAATTTTCCCTTGTTTTGCCATACTAACAAGAATCTCTATTCCGTCAACTTCCGCTTCTTGAACGTATTCTTCCTGTTTGGCGGTTAAACCTTGATGATGTAAATTATTCAAACTGTCTATATTATTCACTGCCATTCTTTTTACTCCACCTTTCTTTTTCTTAGAAAGGACTTGATGAGAGCCACTCATCATTTATATTTTATAATTTTTCCCTAACCTTTTAATCCTCTGTTTTTATGAAACCAACTTTGCTTGGTTTTGTTCTATCCATAAGCAAGTCAATTGCTTCATATATTTGTTGTTTATCTTTTTCATTATCTTTGCAATAATTGATAAAATATTGTTCCAACTCTTGAAATCTTTTTGTCAGTTCTTTGTTCTCTAACGCAAACTGTTTTATCTGAACAAATGTTCTCATTATTTGAATATTTATAGAAATTGCTTGTTCTGACTGTAAAACACTTGATAACATAGCAACACCTTGCTCAGTGAAAACATAAGGCATAAAACGACGTCCACCCCTTTTAGAGTTTGATATTCCACTTTGGAATATCAAAGAATTATATTCATCCTTTGTTAATTGAAACATAAAATCTTTTGGAAATCGTGACAAATTTCTTTTTACAGCCTTATTCAAGTTAAATGTTTCTACTCCATAGAGCTTTGCAAGGTCGCTATCCAGCATAACCTTACATCCACGAATTTCATATATTAAATTTTGTATCTGTATTAAATCGCTCATAAGTAATTCTTAATTAGTAGGTCAGGCATTACCTGACAGAAATTTTCAATATTATTCCCTAATCTCTCAATTTAACCCCTGTAACTTTTGAGATACCTTTTTCTTTTTGTGTAACACCGATTGTTCTATTTGCAGACTCAATCATAGGTTTTCTGTGACTAACTACAATAAATTGCGTTGACTCGGATTGTGATTGTACAATATGTGCAAGTTTTTCTACGTTAATACCGTCAAGGCTGGCATCAACTTCGTCAAACGCATAGAAAGGTGCCGGCATGTATTTTTGGATTGCAAATACGAAAGATAAAGCCGTTAACGCTTTTTCTCCACCTGACATACCTGCAAGTCGTTGTTTCTTTTTATCTCTTGGTTGAGCCTCAATATCAAGTCCACCATCGAATGGTCGTTCTTCGTTTTCTAAAATCAACGTACCTTCACCATCAGAAAGTCTGTGGAAAATATCCTTGAAGTTTTCGTTAATCACATTATATGTTTTGAGGAATGTTTCTTTCTTTAAATCCTCATAACCTTTCATTCTTTCAAGAATTTGTTCTCTTTCGTGGCTCAAAGTTTCAATTTGGCTCTGCAATTCTTGTTGACGAGCAGAAACTTTTTCAAAATCTTCAAGTGCTTTCATGTTAACTGCACCTAAATCATCCATTCTTTTTTGCAAACGCTGAATTCTTGATGTTATTTCTTCTATGGACATCTCAACAGGAGTTAATTCATTAATATTCACTCCGGATTCTGCCAAAATATTTTTTGTTTCTTCTAATTGTGGTTCAAGTTCACGTCTGCGAGCTTTAAAAGATTCAATTTGTTCTGCGATTTTTTCTATATCAGAAGCTTTCAAATTCTTTTGAGTTTCAATATCAACCAAATCTTTGTTAATATCATCTCTTTGCTTAAGAAGTTCTGCCAATTTTTCCGTAATTTCTTTAATCTGAACTTCCAAAACTTCCAACTGTTCATTCAAACCTTTAATTTCTTCGACAAATTTTGCTTTATCAAGTTCTAATTCTCTGTTTGTAGCAAGCGAACGAGCAATAGTATCGTTGTGAGTGTTAATTGTTGTAGTAAAGAAATCTATTTGCTGGTGCAAGCCATCAATATCGTTTTGAGCATTTGCCATATTCTTTTCGTAACGCTTGATTTCTGCTTCTACACCTGCAGTTTTCTCTTTCAAATCTTTCAAATCAGAGTCATTCATCAATTTTTCTACTTCAGAAATCGAAGTCTGAACATCTGTCATTTTTTCAGAAATATCAATATGTTCTTCTTCCATTTTGTCTAACGACTTTTCAATTGACGCAATTTCCGGCTCTGTCGTATTAATGAATTCCTGCTTCTCATCAATATTTTTCTGAGTATTAGCAAAGCTCGTTTCCAAATTGGATAATTCTAATTTTGCTTTACTAAACTCCGTTGTAGAAACAGAATATTTATTACGAATATCCTCAATTTTGCCTTCCAAGGCTGAACGCTTAGAAACCAAACCTGCATATTTTGATTCCATTTCCTTTAAACGAGCCTTATATGTATCCAATTCATTATCAGAATTTTGTGAGAACTTCAAACCTGTTTTACGAACGGCACCACCTGTAATTGAACCTGATTTTTCAAACAAATCACCGGATAAAGTTACCATTCTATATTTACCGATAAGTTTGTTCGCAACACTCCTATCTTCTACAACAAGAGTGTCACCAACTGCATAGTAAAATGCGTTCAGATACTCGTCGTCAAAATCAATTAAGTTAATTGCAAAATCGATTACACCTTTTTCTTTTGGCAAATTCAAACTTCTCGGGCACTTAACAATTTTGTTAAGTGGTACAAAGGTTGCTCTGCCGGCATTAGAAGATTTTAGAAGTTCAATACAAGTTGAGGCTACATGCTCGTCATCAACAACGATATGTGCCATTCTACCACCAACTGCAATTTCCATAGCTGTAGAATATTCTTCATCAACTTGTCCGAGTTTCATTAATGGAGCATGAACCCCATGGATATTCGCTCTTACAACAGTATCAACTGCACGTCCGAGGTTAGCTTCTTCGTTTGCTTCTTTAGCTGCTTGTAGCTTGAATATTTTGTTGCGTGCTGCTTGAACATCATATTCAAAGTCATTAATTTCATTTTTAGTTTTATCATATTCATTTAATGTATTCTTAAGGATAATTTTGAAATCGTCAAGTTCTTTGCCAAGTTGTTCGATTAATAATTCCTTAGACGCTTTTGTTTCAGAAAAATTTGCTTTAAAAGTTTCAAGTTCTGTAAGCTTTATCTTAGCTTCTTCAATTGCTTTCTTTTTAGAAGATAAATCAGCTTCCATTGGCGCTTGCTTTTGAATAAGCTTTGTCTCTTTATCTTGTAAAGCTTCCAGCTCTTTTCTTAAAACATTTCTTCGCTCCATATGTTTTTCAGCTGTTTCATTTAAGCCGGACATATCTTCAAGAATTTTATGTAAAATCGCTTTTTGTTCTTCAATATTTTTTTCAATACCCTTGATTTCATCCTGTTTCAAAGAAATCTTAAGTTCATAATCTTTAATCTTGCCTTCCTGAACTTCTATACCATTTTTGGTATTTTCAACGGTCTTTAAATTATCTTGAATTTGTTTATCAGCATAAACAATAGAAGAATTTTTTCTGGAAATAGCACCCTTGATTTCCTCTGCTTTTTGTTTCAATTCCAGCTGATGACCTTCACCTTTTTCGGTAATAGTCTTAGAAATCTCGTCATATTTTTCTTTGATTAATTTCAAGCGTTCTTCTAAATCTTTTGATTTTAGTTCTTCTTCTTTTTTACGTTTGGTAAATTCCAGAATGTTTTCATGTGCTTTTTCTAAATTTCTGCGTAAATCGAAGAATTTAACCGTATTAATTTGACTTTCTAAGCCACTTTTTTCTTCTTTTAATTTTTGATATTTTAGAGCAACTTCTCTTTCTTCATTAAGCTGTTCTAAACGAGTGTTTACTTCATTCAAAATCAAAGTAGAATTAACAACACGTTTTTCAACAGTGTCGAGTTCGTTTGTTGCTTGTTCTATTCTTCTGTCAAAATCAGCAATACCTGCAATTTCGTCAATAATCTTGCGGCGCTCATTAGGAGTACAATTTGTAATACTCATAACGTCACCTTGCATCATTACGTTATAGCTATTTGGAGTAATGTTAAATTTTTCCAGTTTTGCGTGAATATCGGACAAAGTTGCAATTTTATCATCAAGATAATAAATACTGTTAAAACCTTGTGACGACTTTCTGATACGTCTTGCTACAGAAAAATCTCCATCTTCTGTTTCTCCGAACGTAACTTTTACGAATGCTTCGTTTCTTTTGTTGTAGGTTGATATTAAGTGGAAAAGCTTTTCAGCACGAAGGGTACGACTTGTAGATAAACCCAATGCAAATAGAATACTATCAATAATATTGCTCTTACCGGAACCGTTTGGACCGGAAATAGTCGTAAATCCTTTAAGCATCGGTATATCAACTTTGTTCGCAAACGACTTAAAGTTGTCTATCTCCAACTGTTTTATGTACATAAATCCCTTCC
>URPS01000074.1 GCA_900549855.1 uncultured bacterium
TGTGACTCTTTTTTATGGAGCGGAAGACGAGACTCGAACTCGCGACAGTCTGCTTGGAAGGCAGATACTCTACCAACTGAGCTACTTCCGCATACCCTCACTAGAGGATACTGTAAACTCTACAATGTAAATTCTACATTAAACAAAACTAATTTTCAAGTACCTTATTGTGGTAATTCGCTTGTTGCACCATCCAAAGCCGGAGATGAAGCCTCAACCTCTGTTGTATCTTCCGGTGCTGTATGCGCATATAGTCTTATACTCAATGTTGAAAGCAATATCTTTTTATCTTTTTCATAAGGTTTAACTTCCAAATTGTTTATCTTTATATAATATGGATATTGATACAAATCTTGGATAAGTTTTCCTAGATTTACGTAATTAGATACCAATTCCATATTTACATCACATACAAAATATACATCTTTACCGAATTTTACAAATGCATCTGTTGATGGATTATAAGTATAATCTATTGACTTAATCTTTATAGAATTTGCATGAAGCATTTCAATCACATCGTTATACAACGTAAAAAATAATGTTTCATTTCCCAAATCTGCTTCTATAGGCGAGTAGATTTTCTTTTGAGAAGATGTAATTGAATTTTTTATTTTTTTAATTTTTGCTTGAACAATGCTCAATTTTTTCTGCAAATCTTCAACTTTTGCTTGTTTATCAGCTATGGTTGATTCAAGAGATTTTGATTCTACAAACTTAGGTTGTACAAGCATCACACCAACCACGATGAAAATCACAATTGCAATACAAAAACCTATTACTCCATAATATCTTTTATATTTATCCATTTTGAATCCTTCTAATTAGTTTCTTTAATTGGTTCTAAGCCTGGTAATACGTTATCAGCGTTATTATTTCCATCTGCCGGTTTATCACCGTCTTTTTTCTCTTTTTTATTCAAATCAGGGTCGTTAGAAATTGCAAATTCATAAAAATCAGCATTCAATGATGTTAAAATTGAATCAGTGTTAATATCTTCTAAATCATTGTTTGCAGCTGCCGATTTAGATGCCAAACCTAGTTTTTGTAATTTAATATCAGAATCAGGATTATAATCCTTTATGCTTCTAAAGAAAGCATAAACACTTTCTAAATTATCAGCTTGACCTTCTATTGTAGTTTTATCACCAAATTTAAGGTGAGTTAACCACAATTTTTTAGGGATTTCTGTTCCTACAATCGTATAATAAGAATAGATGTTTTTATTGTGTACCAAACCGCCACGAATTTCATCACCTTCATCAAATAATTCTGTTGAAATATTTTCGTTAGCCTTCAAATATTGTTCAATTTGATTAGCTTTATTATCAAGTTCTTCAACCTGTTCATTCAAATTTGCAACTTTTGTACTATAAAATATAAACAACGAACCGATTACAAGTCCCAACACAACTGCACAAATGCAGAACAAAGTAATCAAGAATTGGTTTGATAAAACAAATTTATGACCGAACAAAATAATCTCCGGCGGTTGTTCTGATAAATAAACCTCCCCTAATGATTCATTAAATAAGTTAAAATGAGCATCTGAATATCTTTCAAAATCTCTGTAAATACAAGCTCCAATTACATCAAGTGACAAAATCATTGCCATTTTTTCATCAACTTCAGGACCGCATTCCAAGAATGCTTCTTTTGAGAAACAGTTTGCTTCTTGATATGTTATTGGTGCAGAATATGTTAATTTGCTTGCAAGTAATTCTGCGCTTATAACATTTGTTTTTGATACTACGCACAAGTACTTAGATGGAACATTCTTCAAAATAGGTGTAACAGTAGCTACAACAGTAGCATAGTTTTCTGCATCGCCGAGAACTTCACCAATACTAATTTTTTCTTCAATGCAATCAACATAATCCTTGCCATTCATTGACAGAATTCGACAATGTGTATTATCAACCGTTAACAGAACCCAGTTTACATCTTCACTTACGTCAACACGCTGTTTATACATCAAGGCATTTAAAACAGAATTTACCGATGTATCAATTGCATAAAGCTTATAACCCAAATCTTTTATAATAAGTGCCATCTCAATAAGCATTTGCTTCTGAGCTGCAACATAAGCTATTTTGTTAAACTGCATAGAAGAATTTGGTAGCTTAACGGCGCTAATTGCCGGTTCAGTATTCTTAAGAATAGGATGGTCAGCAACATCTTCTTCTAATGCATTAGAAATTTGTCCATCCTCTAATGCTGCAGGATAGTCATTAACCTTAAATGTCACCGTTGGAATATTAATTACAACTGTGCTTCCTGGCGCAATCGCAAGTTCCATGAATAAATCTTGTAGCGCTTCTTTGAATAAATCCAAATCAGCAATCTCTCTGCGCGCATTATCATACTCTAGTTTTCTAATGCCGTATTTTAAGACAGTTTGAGTCGCAAAATCTATCTGAGCTACTTCCAAACCGACTTCTGGAGTAACGGACACACCTACTACTAAGCTCTTCATATTTGACATATATCTATACCTGTTTCTTCCTATTTTTTTTTATTGTACAATAAAACTTAAAATTTGTATACAGTTTAACAATAGTACATAAGGTGTATTTTATACAGAAATTATGTAGCAAAGGTTTAGTAATGGAAAATGATGCAATTATATATGGCAAAAATGCTATAATAGAAGCTTTAGAGAGCGGAGAAAGAACTTTTAATAAAATTTTTATCTCTAATACTTCTCATTCTGATGTAAAAATTGAAAAAATAAAAGAACTCGCACAAAAGCGTGGAGTTATATTCCAATTTGTAGCTCCACAAAAACTTAATCAAATTGAACCGGAAGGACGACACCAAGGAGTTATTGCACAAATTGCTCCAGTAAAATATGTTGATTTAGACGATTTTATTGACGCAAACCGTTCAGAACGTTCTTCTGTAGTGATTTTAGATGGTGTAGAAGATTCACACAACGTAGGAGCAATCATTCGTTCTTGTGTTTGTGCGGGTGTTAAAGGAATTATTTTGCCATCAAGACGTGGAGTTTTGATTAATTCTACGGTAGAAAAAACCAGTGCCGGCGCAGTTAATCATATATCAATAATTAAGGTTAACAGTCTTGTAAATGCGATACAAAGGCTAAAAGAAAACGACTATTGGGTAATTGCTTCTGACCATCACGCAAAAGATAATTACTATGATGTTGATTATACGGATATGAATTTTGCATTAATTATGGGTGCTGAGCATGCCGGAGTTTCAAAATCATTATTAAAACTATCAGATTTTATCGTAAAGATTCCGATGTTAACAAATTTTAATTCTTTAAATGTTTCCAATGCAGCTGCTATAATATTGTTTGAAAGCACAAAACAATTACTCAACAAACAAAAAGCTGCAAATTCTAAGAAGAGGTAAGTAAAATGGCTAAAAAGAGCGATACAATTAATTTAACAGTAGTAGATGATATTTCAGATGAAGGTGTAGATTTTAACAACATAGAGTCTGATGATGACGAAGAATCTATTGCAATCGAAGAACCTAAAACACAAGAGAGCCTTAATTCTGTCAATTCTGATGACTCTGTAAGAATCTATCTTCAACAGATAGGTAAAATTCCTTTGCTTACACCGGAAGAAGAATTGGAAGTTGCTAAGAAAATTTATGAAACACAAAGCGAAATTGCCCGAAAAGTTTTAATCAATGCAAACTTAAGACTTGTTGTTAGTATCGCAAAAAAATATATCGGAAGAGGACTTTCATTTCTTGATTTAATTCAAGAAGGCAACATGGGCTTGATTAAAGCTACAGAAAAATTTGATTACACAAAAGGTTACAAATTTTCTACATATGCGACATGGTGGATTCAGCAGTCAATTACAAGAGCGATTGCGGACAAGGCAAGAATCATAAGATTACCAATCCACTTGATTGAGTCTATTAATAAAATTAAAAAAGCTACAATGGATTTGACAACTGAACTTGGCAGAATTCCTGTTAAACAAGAAATTGCAGACAAGATGGGAATTACGGTTGCAAAGTTGACTTCTATAATCAAGGCAACTCAGTCTACAATCAGTATTGATACGCCAACCGGACAAAAAGATGACTCTAACAAAATCATTGACTATATTGTTGATGAAAATACTGCAGCACCTGATTCTTTGGTATCACAAGAAAGTATGCTTGACGATATAAAAGGAATGTTAGAACAATTAAGCCAAAAAGAAAGAGATGTTTTAATTTTGAGATTTGGTCTAAATAATGACGGCAACAAAAAAACTTTGGATGAAATCGGCTCCATATATGGAGTTTCAAGAGAACGTATCAGACAAATTGAAAACAGAGCGATTTCAAAATTGAAAAAACTCTGCAAAAACAAGAACTTAACTTCAGGATTGAAAAATTATTTTGGAGAATAACATAAATTAACACAAGGGTAGTAATAAAAATGACAGATATAAATAGAATTAATGAATTAGTTGGCGAGCAAGAATTTGAACAAGCACAAGAACTTATTATACCTGCTCTGGAAGCAGAACCCGACAATAAAGAACTTATCAAACTTGCCGGACTTATTGCAGTAAATCTTGATGAGTGGGAAGATGCCAGAAAACATTTTGAAACGGTTGTTAAATACAATCCGGAAGATGCGACTTCTTATTACTACTTGGGCAATTGTTATGATAATTTGGGAGATTTGATTTCCGCAAAGAATGCTTATTTAACTGTTATAAAGCTGCGTCCTGAATATATTGAAGCTTATAAGAGCCTTTGTGTTACTTTGATGAAATTAAATGACTCAGAAGAAGCTATTAAATATGCGCTTCAAGCGTCAGCTATTGATTCTGATGATTATATCTTCGATTTTATTGTTGGCACAGCTTATATGAAAATAAAAGAGTTTTCTAAAAGTATTGAACCTTTCAAACGAGCTTTAGCAAAAGAACCTGAAAATTTAGGTACGCTCAACAGTCTGGGAACAGCTTGTATGGCAACCGGTAACACACCAGAAGCTATAAAATATTATCATATGGCATTAGATTTGAATCCTAAAAATCCTATGGCATATTATAATTTAGGTTCTGCTTATCAAATTCAACAAAAACACGAAGAAGCTTGCAAATACTTAGAAAAAGCAATTAAGCTTGATGATGAAGATGAAGGTTTTAAGGTTGCTTTAGCAATGTCTGAAATGAAATGCGGACGTTATGAAGATGCAGCAAGTGTTTATAAAAGCTTGTTGGTTTCACATCCTGAAAAAGAAAACTATAAATATAATCTTGTTACTTGCTACGAGGCAATGGGAGATATACATACAGCAATTTCGATGCTAGAAAAAATGGTTTTTATGAATCAAAAGTTCATTTTACCGGCTCAAAAATTGGCAGCTTTGTATATTAAAGTTAATCAGTTAGCAAAAGCAAAAGAAGTTTATGACAACATTCTTTTGAAAAACAAACCATCAGCGGAAACTCTTCACCAGTATGCAATACTTTCTTCAAGCCTTTGTGACACTGATACAGCAGAAAGAATTCTAAAAAAAGTTATCAAAATGAATTCGAATATTGCAAAAGCGCATAAGGATTTAGGAATTATTTTCTTAAACAAGCGCTTGTTTGATTATGCAGAAGACGAGTTTAAGACAGCAATGCAGCTTGCTCCAAATGATTTTGAAATAATTTTTGAGTATGGAAACTTTTTATATTCAATTTCCAAAAATACAGATGCTGAAAGATATTATCAAGAGGCTTTGGATTTGCAGCCGGAAAATATCTTGGCATTGACATTCATGGCTTTAAATAAGCTTATATTAAACCAGCTTGATGCTGCAAAAGATTATATTACAAAAGCTTTGAAAGTTAATCCTCACCACGAATATATTCAATTTTGTGCAGGAAGAATTTTTTATGCAAGAAAAGAATATGATGAAGCGAAACACTATTTAATTCACGCAGTTGAACAAAATCCTGATATTGAAACACAAAATACGCTCGCTCTAACGTATTATGAATTGGATGAGTATAATTCTGCTTTAAATATTTTCCAAAATCTTTTGGCTAAAAAGCCGGATAATATCTCAGTTCTTATGAGCATTGCCAAATGTTATGAAGGATTAAAAGACAACGATAAAGCTTTAGAATATTTGGATAAAGTTGTTACGATATTTCCGGAAGACGAAGAAGCGCATGAAATGATTAGAAGGCTTAGTTAGATGCGTAGATGATTTGATGCGAAGAGGCTAATAAGCAAAGCACATCAATCAATATTATTGCGTCATTGCGAGAAAATTGATACATTGGTATTGTAGGCTTACTTGAAACTTTGGGAATTTTCGTGGCAATCCAAATATCTAAAATAGAATTACAAGCCTGACGACTGGATTGCTTCGCTTCCGCTCGCAATGACAAAAAATGCACCTACTAGCAAGTAGGGTGGGAAAAGCGGAGCGGTTCCCACCGATTCCATGAAATGCCAAACGCTTACTCTTCAATTTCCCCAATTAAATCGTACTCAGTTGCATCGATAATCTTCACCATCTCGATATCCCCTGGGACAACGTGTTTGTCCGTTTTGATATTTACAACGCCATCAATTTCCGGAGCGTCATATTGAGAACGTGCAATGACTTCGCCATCATCAGCGTAACATTCAATAATACAAGGAATTGTTTTGCCGATAAAACTTTTGTTCCTTTGGGTTGAAATTCCCTGCTGAATTTCCATAAGCTTTTTGTATCTTTGTTTTGCAACCCTTGCCGGAACTCGATTTGGCATATTGTAAGACGGTGTTCCTTTTTCTCTTGAATAAGTAAATACACCCATTCTATCGAATTTCATATCACG
>URPS01000075.1 GCA_900549855.1 uncultured bacterium
CATAAATAGAACGTCTAATTATAGTATTCCTCAGGTTTTGCATTTTGTCAAGGGGTGAAATGAAATTTTTTATAAATTCGCCCACGGATGCCATTATTTCAAATAATGAAATTAGTTGTGTACTATTGAAATACGCTATTTAACAATGTTACGAAGGCAAATATAGAATGATTTATCTATCAATAATGGAATTTGTTCTATGAATATGATATTATTGCATTTTATTCGATTTTAGTGTATAATACGAAAGTAAATAAATGAAAAATTATAAGTTTTATATACATTATGTTATGACGAATTTGACAACATTTTTTACGTAAATGCTTTTGTTTTATCTTTAAATATAGGTGAAAGAAATGTTACGAATATTCCGATAATTGAACAAAAAAATTCCACAAGCATTGTTGAAAATATTTTGATGAATAAAGCAGTAATAACCCGCGATAAATAAATTGGTAGAGATATTGTGAATAAAGTGATTTCAGGTAATGCTAGGGAACACCAATCTCAGTTATTAGATACCAAGCTAATGCAATCTTAATTTACTTGTTAGAAGGACGATGAAAATGATAGAACCCCTCTCTACAACTCCAGCCGAAAATGATGTTTCTGTGTTTGAAAAGTTTCTTGATTTGTTAGGTCAAGCACAAACAATATGGAGTATCTTACTTTTTCTTGCGTTTGTAATTTTATTCGTTTTGTGCCTGTTTTTGTTCAGGAAAAATGTCAACAAATACAGTAAAAAGCAAATTGATAATTTTATAAAAGTAAAAAAATACGTTCCAGAGTTATATATTGAGCTAAACGAAAATATGGAGTTTTTACGCTACTTCATATTTTCATATCGTTGGAAATGGAGAATTATAAGAAGATACAATTTGTTATTCAAAGGTTATGTTGGAAAACAACTAAAACAGGCGCATAAAAACAATATATGCTATAGACTTTCTTATTTTTCGAAATTTAAAGCGGTAAAAAACCAAATTACTAACACTAATAAAGTTTTAACTGAATTTAGAGATGATCGAGATAATAAAAGAGAAGCTTTAGGTGACTTCTATTTTTTGGCTCAAAGTTTATCTTATGATTGTATTAATGTTACCAGCGAACTTTTATCGTATTGCTCTAAAATAGAGAACAAAAACATAATCGTGGTAGGAAGTGCAGGCAACGGCAAAACAAGCCTGCTTTGCCGTGCAACTGAAACTGCTATTAAAAATAAATATCCATGTTTACTTTTGAACTCAAAAGATATTGATAAAAACACTGTTAATTTTATTTTAGACCAATTACCTTTAATCTGGAAGGTGAAGAATTATTCTAAGTGGTTTTTGAAATTAATTAATTTTTTTCTGCTTGTTAGAAGAAAATACCTGTTTATTCTCATTGATGCCATCAACGAAAATGATTCAGAGGAATTTTTGAATTCAATCGGAACAGTATGTGATTACTTTGAGAATTATAGTAGAGTTAAAGTAATATTTTCTTGTAGAAGTGAGTATTTCGATTGTAGATATAAAAAATTGTTTGGCGAAGACGAAAAGAACCTTGATATATTTAAGTTGTGTACCACTGACTACAATCTGCGTGCTGTTAATAAATTTTTCTTAAAATACAGCAGTTATTATAAAGTTCCATACAAATTTTCTGATAACGTTCACAACAAAATAAGAACGTCATTGTTTCTTATGCGAATTTTCTTCGAAGTTAATAGTGGGCGCCCTTATGAAAATTTGGAATTTCAAAACGCCGAGATTTATAAGCAGTATATTGACAAAGTTGCTTCGGAACATAATGACATTGATGTAAATAAAATTATTAGGCAAATTTCATCTAAGATGATTGATTCTAAATGTTATGACAAAGTCGAATTATCAGCGTTAAATCTTTCGAATACAGAGAAAAATGCTTTATTAAATCTGCTTGATAATAATCTGCTTATTAATAAAACTATCCAATTAGGCGTTGGTATTTCCGAAAGAACAACGGAATTTTTATATTTTATTTTTGATGAATTTAGAGATTTTTGTATTGCTAGGGAACTTATTATTCGCGATGAAGACGGTAATGATCAAGATTACTCGTTGCTTTTTAATACAATTAATTTTATGAGCAAAAATGCTTTAGCTCCGCTTGAGGGAATATTAAAATATGGCTATTACCATTTCAAGAAAATTGCTAAAGTTGAATTGTGTAAAAAAATTTTAAACTCATATGGAAAATCAAATATACAGCAGGCGAATTTTACGCATCGTTATTATCGTGAGAGGACTTACTATTTTGATGATTTTGGTCTGTCACTAATCTATATGGATGGCAGAATATTGCAGGATTACGAACATAAATATGTTTATAATTCACTTAGAACATCCAATCGCAGTAATATTCAGATATTCTTTTTTCTCCTCTATAATGAAATTGTAAATGAAGAACCAAATTTGTGCCAATATTTAGACATTGTTCTCAATGAAACGGACGAACAAATACTTTCTTCTTTGGTCGATGAGCTCGTAGAGGAAGAAAAATATTTCAGAAACACTCCAAAATTGATTGATACTTTCTATAAACGGATTAATATTACATACTCAAATTTATCACAAATTCCCGAAAATATTAAAAAGATTCTAATATTGATTTTTTCTTATGAGCCGTTGGAGTGGTATCAGACAAAATCGGGCGAGCCTATTGAGTTTGACGATTTATTATATGATGCTGTGATTTCAGCAATAAAATGTAAAGAATTGAAAAAAGCTGTTCAAGAATTAAAGGATTATAGAAATTCTACAGTAGATAGTATTGATGATATTATGGATCCCATTAGTGAGATTTACGGAAAGAAGTGAAAATATGAAAATAGGTACTTTGGTTTTCTATAAAAAAAGTCTCAAAACATCACCTATAGGTGTTTATCACTTTTTTGGCGTAAAAAGAAGAAGTTATGCCGGCAGTATTGTAAAAAGAATATATGATTATTTTTGTGGTGGAGCAAAGAATTTGTATTTAGAATACCTTTTGTGTTACCGAAAGGAATATGAATCGTATAAGCAATTCCTTTTAGAAAAATACAATCTGTTTGAATGTGAGGTTGAAAATATTATTTCCTGGCGTCTTTATTGCCAAGATTTATCCTGTGCTCCCGATATTAATGTGAAAAATTTTTTAGAGTATGATGAGATGAAAAACGCTATAAGAGACTTATTGGGGGAAGTTCCATATGAAGATTAGAGATGGTTTTGTAACAAATAGTTCATCAACAAATTTTATGATAATATGTAAAGAAGAATTAACCGCTGATTATTTGGAAAAAAAGTTGGGTTTTAAAAATAACTCTTTTATTAGAGCTATAGCAAAAGACTGGGTTTATCAAATTATTTCAGGAACTAACAGAGGTGTTAGGTGGTTTGAAATAGATGAGATTAATTATGAAAATGTTTTAAAGATTTTTGGGGAGGAAAGTGCGAAAAAATACCGTGAACTTGCTAAAAAAGGTTTTCATACATACATGGGATATACTGGCTCTGATGACGATTGTCTCACTTCGTTTATGACTACGGACAGTTTTATAATAGATAAAAAAGACTTCTATATGGATGGAAAGAATTGCGTGTGGTAATATGATATTTTATAAGGATAAGATATATAATTTTATTGAATGTTTCAATGAGAACAACGGATTTTTGCTAAGGAGCAATATATTGAAAAATGGAGTAGAAACAGATGTTGTTCCATTAAGGCGTTCATATCCGGAATTGATTGATGTTGGCATTATGGGGACTTGCACAGCCTGCGACAAAGGAATATGCAAAGCCGCAGGTATTGATTGTTATCAAAACGCCTCGTTATCTAAGCGCCCCAATATGCCATTGAAGGTTTATAAAGCAATTGTTGAACAGAGCAAAGGAAAAACATTTCAAATTGCTTTGGGCGGTGCTGGGGATCCAAATAAGCACGAAAGTTTTAGAGAAATTCTTGAATTGACGCGCGAAAATCTTATAGTACCCAATTTGACAACAAGCGGTTATAAACTTACCGATGATGAAATATCATTGATGAAAAAACATTGTGGAGCAGTTGCGGTTTCATTTTATTCCAGATTGCTTCCCAATAAACAAGAATCAAATGAAATTACTATTAGCGCCATAAAGCGTTTAATTAGTGCTGGATGTACTACAAATATTCATTATGTTGTTTCAAAAAACAATTTGGAGGAAATAATCTATCGTTTACAAAATGACATTTTTCCTGATGGTGTAAATGCGTGTGTTTTTTTATTATATAAACCTGTTGGGCAAGCTGATTGTACGAAAATGCCAACAATAGATGATGAAGCATACAAAAAGTTTATTGATTTGGCAACGAATAAAAAGTATAGATTCAAAGTTGGTTTTGATACATGTCAATCGCCTGCGCTTAGGATGTTCGGAAAAACTATTTCTGAGGAATCTTTGGATTTTTGTGAATCCGCAAGATTTTCTATGTACATAGATTGTGAGAATCAAGCATATCCTTGTTCATTTGGTTGGATGACTAACGAATATAGGGTGGATTTAAATGACAATACCATTTCTGAAGCATGGAATTCCGATCAGTTTAATGATTTCACAAAAGAACAACATTTAAAATGCGGCGGGGATAACAAGATGGAATGTCGGTGTTGCGCATTAGATTTAGGAATTAGATTATGTGATAAAGTATCCTTTTGAAAGTGTCGCTGAAATGTGGCGCTTTTGCTTTTTATAAATAATTCTCTGGACTTGTGAAAGTTATTGTGGTATGTGTTTGTATTGCAAAAGAAGGTGCAATGCGCATGACGATATCAGCATATGCAGATGATTCGATACACATCGTAATCTTCCTCGCGGCTTATTACAGACTTCGTCATAGTAAGGTGCTTGGTCTTAAATGGTCGGCGGCGGATTTTTAACATAATCTAATAAAACGATACATAAGTTTATGTTAGGAGAAAAGTTTGAATGAATAAAAATGATATTTTTAAATTTGCCGAAATGATAAATGATTCGGAACGTATCGTGTTTTTCGGCGGTGCAGGAGTGTCAACCGAAAGCGGACTGAAAGATTACAGGAGCGAGGACGGAATTTATCATACTGCCGTTAATTACGGAATGTCGCCGGAAGAAATTTTAAGTCATAACTGCTTTTTTGAAAACACGGATTTGTTTTACCGCTTTTTCAGAGATTTCTTTATGGAAAGCGCAGAGCCGAATATTACCCATAAAGCTCTGGCAGAGCTTGAAAAGCACGGAAAGGACATAACGGTAGTTACACAGAACATAGACGGACTTCACCAAAAAGCCGGAAGTAAAAAGGTGTATGAGCTGCACGGCACAACCTCAAAATTTCATTGCACGAATTGCGACAGGGAATATGGGTTGGATTATCTCAGAACAAACGGAGAGAATATTCCGCACTGCATATGCGGCGGCGTTTTAAAACCGGATGTTGTGCTTTACGGCGAACAGCTTGACAACAGCACCGTAAACGGAGCGCTGAGGGCAATAGAAAACGCCGACCTGCTTATTATAGGCGGAACATCGCTTGCGGTATATCCTGCGGCAGGATTTGTAAGATATTTTAAAGGCGAAAATCTTGCGATTATAAATAAGGAAAGAACTGATTACGATAAATACGCAGACCTCGTATTTCACGACGGACTGGGCGCGGTGTTTACCGAAGCGATGAAAATGTTTTCTTGAAAACATACAAAACTTCTTGTATTTTACAGTTGTCGGTATGATTGCTGCATATTTTTATCTGTACTGTTTAGACTGAAAAACGATACTGATTGCGGGTCATTGACAAACTTATAATTATTATGTATAATATAATCGGAGTCGAGAGTTATCCCGTCCGGGGGTTGCATTTGGCTCCATTTATTTACACTAATAATTAAATGCTTTTAATGTTAAGATAGTTAAAAATGATTCAGGGTAGTGATTGTTATTGACTTTTATAAAAAGTATGATATTATAAGAGTTGCAAAGTCACCGAGTGTCTTAATGCATTGGCTTGGGCGAAGGCTCTGGGCCACCGAATATGGGGAGCATATTCCCCGTATGCGAGGAATTACCCCGCAATATTAAATTGCCGCTTATTCTTAAGAATGGGCGGTAATTTGTTTTTTAGATAAAGAAAGAATTGACGTATCGGTAAAATGAGGATATAATATATTTAAAAGGCGGGTGTCTGTATTGGAAAGAAAGATAATTAACTATATAGTTGTTTGTAT
>URPS01000076.1 GCA_900549855.1 uncultured bacterium
CCGCTCAATGGATGTTGCGGGCGAGAATTAAGTTAACTTCCACTTATCAAGGGAGTGAATGTGCGCCTCGTTTTATAAGCAAAAAATCTCCATAGATAGGGCGATAGAACTTATTTTGTATGCACCAGTTAAGCAAATCTAAGTTTTTTTATCATTCTCCTTCATCCTCAAACACGCTACTCTAGTGCATCTCATCGCAGTGCAACAAAAAGGGGTTGCGTTTTTGTATGTTTTATGATATGGGTCTAAAATCCACGACTTATAAGTATTTTCAAGAAAAAAGTGCTTGCATTCTCATATGTAGTCGGTATAATAGAATTTGTAAATATAAGAAAGGAGTTTTATAATGAACAAAGAAGAATTAGTACAAGAAATTTCTAAGAAATCAAAAGTTACTCAAAAAGAAGCTAACGAAGTATTATCAGCTTTAATCGAAACAGTTCAAAAAACAGTTTCTAAAGGTAAAAAAGTTACTTTAGTTGGTTTTGGTACTTTCGAACCACGTAAGAGAGCTGCTAGAAATGGTAGAAATCCTCAAACTGGTAAAGAAATCAAGATTCCTGCTAAGACAGTTCCTGTATTTTCAGCTGGTAAGAAATTCAAAGAAGTTGTTAACGGCAAGTAATTAACAATTTTGAGAATAATTAATTAATGCGGAAGTTCTTTTGAGCCTCCGCATTTTTAATACAATAAAAGATAAAAACCCTGCCCCCCTTCATTAATAAGGAAAGAAGTTTATCTTTATGATTATGCTAATCTTACCCTTGCAAAACGGCACTAATAAATTCTGTAGAATTAAAATCCTCTAAATCTTCCATTTTTTCGCCAACACCAACTAATTTAACCGGCAAACCTAATTCTCTTGCAATTGCAATAACAATAGCACCTTTAGCAGAACCATCCAGTTTTGTTAACGCTACTGCCGTCAAATTCACACACTCTTTAAACACTTTTGCCTGCTGTAAACCATTTTGTCCTGTGTTAGCATCAATTACCAAAACACTTTCTCTAAGTTCATTTGGAGCATTTTTATCTATAACTGTTTTAATTTTTGACAGTTCTTCCATTAAATTAAATTTATTTTGAAGTCTTCCTGCGGTATCAACCAAAATTACGTCATAATGCTCGTTTCGTGCTTTTTGGATAGCCTCATAAACAACAGAAGCCGGATCGGCTTTGTCACGTCTTACGATATCAGCGCCGGAACGTTTTGACCAAATATCAACCTGTTCTTCTGCTGCGGCTCTAAAAGTATCACCTGCAGCAATAAGAACTCTTTTACCTTCTTGTTTAAAACGGTAAGCAAGTTTTCCTATTAAAGTCGTTTTGCCGGCCCCATTTACTCCGGTAATAAAATATATATTAAGTTCATTTTCTTTGTAATTAAGTTCACAAGAACCGGCTTCATCAAGCGTTTTAAGGAATTCGTTTTGTAAAAATTCCTTTACTTGTGAAGGTTTAATTTTGTTTTGCCCTCTTAACTTATCAACCAATTCAGCAGCGTAATTAACCCCTAAATCTGCACTAATAAGTGTATCTTCCATATCATCAAGTACAAATTCAGAGAATTCTGACTCTTCTGCAACCGTGTCAACTACATTGCCAACCAAAGCTTGTGCGGTTTTTGATACTGTATTTTTAAGTTTGTCAAAAAAGTTAAACATATTTTAAAGAGTTGAGAAGTTGAGGAGTTGAGGAGTTGAGAAATTAGTTTTAACTTTTCAACCCTTCAACAATTCAACAGTACAACTTTTTATCCTTTCAATCCGTTTTCAACAATAACTTTCGCTAGAACTCCGTTTACGAAAGATGAAGAATCTTCTGTAGAATATTTTTTAGCCAATTCAACAGCTTCATCCACAACAACTTTTAGCGGAGCATCTTTTGTATAAAGAAGTTCTGTAATTGCAATTCTCAAGATATCTTTATCCATTTTTACTAATCTGGAAATATCCCATCCGTTTGAATATTTTTGGATTTCAGCATCAATATCATCGTGATGAAGTTTGAATTGTTCTGCGATTTCTACTGTATAATTCTTAACTTCTGATTGGTTTTCTAAAGTTGCAAATTCTGCAATTTCTAACGCTAAAATTGCTTTTTCTGCAACATCAATCATAGTGTCAACTTTGCCAATCATTTCATCTGTCATAGGAATTCTAACCGGCTTGTTTTTTGCGCCCATTGGTCTTGCTAAATTTGATTCGTGTTCAGCTTCGTAAGTATCAAGCATATCTTTGATATCAATAAGCGAACCAACAGTTAATTTAAGTTCTTCTGAAGCAGAATTTGAAAGAATTCTAACAGACTTAAGCATAATATCTTCAAAATCTTTTCTTGAATATTTTGTGATTTCTTTATCAAATTGTGAAAACAATATTAGTGCTAATTCTCTAGCGGCACGTCTTGCTTGCATAAATTTTTCTCCTATATTTTTATAGGATTATGTTAGCATGAAAACATTTGATTTTACACATTTGTTTCTTCTTTTTCCCTTTTGTTTAATTCTCCGCTGGAATCCAAGTCAGAAATATTTATATCCAACGTTATATCTGTATTTTTATTAGAAAATATATTTTGTGAATTTTTTGCAATATCTACAGTGTTTAAAAGATTAGTCGCTGATTCTACTGCTTCATTCGCAAGATTTTCATATGATTGCAAAACTGATTTACCATTCATAGTACGATAGTAAGTATGTCCTTTGTGATCTGTATTTCTAAATTCTTCACTTACTTCAATTGTTTTATTTGCATACTCTGTAGAAAGAGTTGTTTGTGTATTAAATATATTATTTAAACTACTCTTTTTTGAATTTATTATATTACCTAGAGTATCAGCTTTGCTTTGTGCTTCCGCATTCAAATCAGTAATATATTCAGCATCAATTTCCAATTCCATTTGTTCTGATTTTGTTATAGTTCCATTTTTTTGTTTTTCTTGCAATTCTTTAATTCTATCTTGCATTTCTTCAACTTTGTCTTGAGTAGAGTTTTGCAATTGTTCCATTTCTTCCTGAAAATCATCAATTTCCAAAACATATTCCTGAGCATCATCAATATCTGATGTAAGTTGCTCATTCATTTCATTGCAAGTACTTTTTAAACTATTAGTTTGTGACCATAACTTAGTAGTTTCACTCATTATTCTGGGAGCATTGTCCCATTTGCTCATATAATCATCAACTGATAATGCTTTTGACCAATCAAAACTCATTAGTTTATCCTCATCTTACATATATATAAAGTATTTTTTACAAATTCAAATTTCACAAATCTTAATTATCGTTACAAAACTTAAATATGTGATATAATAACTGTACTTCCTTTCAATGGGAAGTAAAAATCACAAAAGGAGTTTACATGAAAAGAGCAGTAATAATAGTAATTGATTCAATGGGTATTGGCGCAATGCCTGATTGCGAAAAATTTGGCGATGTAAAAGAATGCAATACCCTAAAAAATGTATGTAAGTTTAACGGCGGACTTGATGTGCCGGTTCTTGAAGCAATGGGTTTAGGTAATATTCAAGACTTTGAAGGAATTAAAAAGACTGCCACTCCGATTGCACAATATGGAACATTGCAAGAAAAATCAAAAGGAAAAGATACTACAACCGGTCATTGGGAAATTGCAGGTTTAATTTCAGAAAAACCTTTTGCAACTTATCCAAACGGATTTCCTAAAGAATTGATTGATAAATTCATTGAAGAAACCGGATGTAAAGGAATTTTAGCCAACATTCCAGCTAGCGGTACTGCTATCATTGAAAAATTGAATGATGAGCACCACGCAACAAAATTTCCTATCATTTATACATCTGCTGATAGTGTGTTCCAGATTGCACTCGATACAGATATGATACCTTTGGAAACTCTTTATGATTGGTGTAAAATTGCACGCAGATTGTTGGACGAAGGCGGATACAACACAGCAAGAGTTATAGCTCGTCCTTATAAAATTATTGACGGTAAACCTACAAGAATTTCTAAAGACAGAAGAGATTATTCAATGGCTCCACCTAAAGATACTGTTTTAGATAAGGTTAAAAAAGCCGGAGCGAAAGTTATCGGTATCGGTAAAATTGAAGATATCTTCTCTAAAGCCGGTATTACACACGCAATTCATACAGGTTCTAACAAAGAAGGCTTGGAGCTAACAATTAAAGCGATTGACGGAAGTTTGGATTTGGACAGCATTAAGTACGCTGATGCAAATATTAAAGATAACGACAGAGAAATCATTTTCACAAACCTCGTTGATACAGATATGTTGTTTGGACACAGAAATGACGCTAAGGGTTACGGACAAGCGATTGAAGAAATTGATGACTATTTAGAAAAAATTCTTCCATTGATTGGAGAAGATGATTTGTTGGTAATCACTGCAGACCACGGTTGCGACCCGACTGTAGCAGGAACAGACCATACAAGAGAACAAGTTCCGGTTCTTTATTATTCAAAAAACATTGAACCAAAAGATTTAGGCATTGAACAAGGATTTGATACAATTGCTAATAGAATATCCGATTGGTTATTTTAATTTTTGATTTAACATGTATAATAAATGTGTTCGCTTATGGTTGAATTAAATAACTCGAAAATAATAGTAACTGGCATGTTGTTTTTGAAAGCGGATTTATATAGTCAGTTGATATAAAAGGAGAAAATAATGAACGTAACTATTAATGATTCATGTATCGGATGTGGCGCTTGCGAATCTATTTGTGACGCTGTATTCCACGTAGAAGACAAAGCAGAAGTTGTAGCTGCAGGTATTGCTGGTAACGAAGAATGTGTTCAAGAAGCTGCAAATGCTTGCCCAGTTTCAGCTATCGAAGTTGCTTAGTCTTTGGTAATATTTAGAAAAGGCTGGTTCGCAATGCGAACCAGCCTTTTTCATTAAAAAGTTTTTCATCATTATCTCTTCAATTAAGATTATATAAAGACATAAATTAAGTGTGCTACACTGGTATTAGAGGATTGGATGCGAAGAGGCTTAGCATTTATTAAAATCTAGGAAATGAAGTAAAAAAACAGGAGCATTCAAATAGTATTTTGCAGAGTAGTACTTAAAGAATTTAGTAGTTTTTAAAAAGCAAAATACGGGACTAAGTTTAAATAATCTAGTAAGTGAAGTAAAAAAAGGAGGGTATATTATGATACCAATTTTAGATTCAAAAAGACAATATGCGAAGATTGGCGCAGAAGTAGAAAAAGTTGTATGTGAAGTTTTACGTTCAGGTCAATACATTTTAGGTCCAAACTGTAAAGCATTAGAAAGTGAACTTGCAAAATATATCGGTTGTAACTATACTGTAGCTTTAAACTCAGGTACAGATGCATTGCATTTGGCATTGAGAGCTTTGGATATAGGTAAAGGCGACGAAGTTATTACAACTGCATTTACATTCGTTGCAACTACAGAAGCAATTGGTATCGTTGGTGCAACTCCTGTATTTGCGGATATTGACCCTGATACATTCAATATCGACCCTAAGAAAATTGAAGAAAGAATTACACCAAAAACTAAGGCAATCATTCCGGTACACTTGTATGGTCAACCTTGCGACATGGATGCAATCATGGACATCGCAAAACGTCATAACTTGTACGTAATTGAAGACTGCTGCCAAGCTATCGGTGCTGAATATAAAGGTAAAAAAGTTGGTACATTTGGTGATATTGGATGTTACAGCTTCTACCCAACTAAAAATTTAGGTGGTATGGGTGATGGTGGTTTAATCACTGTTAATAGTGAAAACTTAAAGAATAGAATTATTGCTTTGAGAAATCACGGCGGTGCTGTTAGATATTATCATGATGAAATTGGTGTAAACTCTCGTTTAGACGAAGTTCAAGCAGCTATTTTGAGAGTTAAATTAAATTATATTGATGAATGGAATTCAGCAAGAAGATCACATGCGAAAACTTATAACGAGTTGTTTGCAGGTTGTGCAGATATTCAAACTCCAAAAGAGTTGGCTGATACATATTGTGTATATCACCAATACACAGTTAAAATTCCTAACAGAGATAATATTCACAAAATGTTACAAGAAGCTGGTATCGGTGCTATGTTATATTATCCAGTTCCATTACATTTACAAAAAGTTCATGCACATCTTGGATGGACTAAGGGTATGTTGCCTAATACTGAAAAAGATACA
>URPS01000077.1 GCA_900549855.1 uncultured bacterium
CACAACCGTTTTCACTTCTTAGAATTGCGATAATATCAACCAGTTTTTCTAAATTCGGATACTTCATAAGTTGATTATAATATAAAAATAAAGAGTAGGGATATTTTTAATGTATAATAAAAATAACAATTTCTTATTAACAGGTATTTATTATGAAAAAATCCGAATTAGACTTAACTCTTTTATTTAATAGCTTAGATACTCTCAAGGAGTGCTACAAAGATTATCAAGCAGAAACAAACAGCAAAATGAAAGAATATATCAAAGATTCGTGCATAAAAAGATTTGAATACACCTATGAAACCGCCAAAAAATTTATGAATAAATATCTAAAAAAAGAGTACGATAAAACAGAAAAAGAACTCACTATCAACAATATTTTTAGAGAAATGTACGGACTGGATTTAATTGAAAATTTCGAAAATTGGGTAAACTACAGAGAACAAAGAAATTACACTTCTCACGAGTATGATGATTCTCATGCCGGCGAAATTCTTGCATTAATTCCAAATTTTATCAAAGATGTAGATTTTTTATACGAAAAACTTCAAGGAGTTTTGGTTGATGATTAAAGGCGTAACTTCTAACGAAGAAAAAATCATAAAAGATATTTTATCAAAATATCCATATAATTTTTTTTATTACGGTTCACGAGTAAAAGGTGATTTTACAAAATCATCTGACTTAGATATTTTATTAATGTCAGATAAAAACATTCCTGAAAAAATTCTGAACGAGTTAAAACTTGACTTTAACAAAAGCCTTGTTCCATATATAGTCAACATTGCAGTCTACAACAATTTGGATAAGTCTTTTTATGAATTAATCAAACCAAGTCTTGTTAGCGTGTTTTAAGCTTTGACAAACAAAACAAATACGAACTTCACGACTTAACACCTTCACGACTTAAAGACTTAGTTATACCTAGAAGCAACAAGCATTTTGTAACCAACGGTCAATGCGCCCATTATTCCTGCAGTTACACCGCCATATTTAAGAGCTTTTTTCCACTGATTTGAGCTCTTAGTGCTTTTAATTATGTTGAACAGTTTGCCGTCTTTAAATTCAGGAGTCTTAATAAATTTTTTAGACTCACTGTTCCACCCCAACCTAATAGCATTTTTTGTTTTTACGAGCTCAAAATTCATAATCGCCTCCAAAGATTCTTTTAATGATGTCTTGCTTGATTGTAAGTTTGTAGAATTTACACCATCCAGAAGTGTGCCGGTAGAAATACCTTTACACTGGTCATCTATTATAGCCTTATTTTCTTTGATTAATTTCTTGAAATCTTCCGGTGACTTAACTTTGTCAATCTTTTTAAGCACAGTTTTTAATTGCTTAAAATAATTTTGCGCTTCAGAAGATGTATTTTTCTTTAAATTTTTATCAAAAACTTCTCTTGTAAAACTATCCGAAACCTGACCATCACTGCCAATCGGATAACGATTTTTTAAATAACCGACACTACCGCCGGCAACTCCGCCAACAGCCATCATACCGACAGTGGACACACCTCCATTGCCTTGTCTTTGAGAACTATACGCTTGCTGAGGATACATTTGTCCCTGATAACTATTCATATAATAAGGATTTGTCATACAACACTCCTTGAAAACACTACACTACTTATATAAAGTCATTTTATGTGTAAAAATTGACTTTTGGTAACAAAGTGTTACAAAAGTTGTTAAGTCGTTAGGTTCTTTTAATTCGTTTTGGTTTTTACGTCTTTACGTCGTTACGTCGTTAAGTCGTTAAGTCGTTAAGTTCGTTTAAGGATTTTAATATTGATAAGATTTGTTTTTTTTATGAATTTATGAGCGAAAGCGAATGAAACGAACTTAATGACCTAAAGACTCAACGACTTAAAGACGCCTTAACGACCTAACGACTTAACGACTCCCTTAATCAAACCTCCATTACCCATTCTTTTAAGAGTCTAACCCCAAAAACTAAACTAACAGGTAATTTATGTTCATAAATAAACCTTTACAATTTCAATATGGAGATATGTTGATATGGAAAAATTACAGAATAAATACTTAGAAATAAAAAACATTAGCAAAGATTTCGTCAATTGGGTCGAAGATGTTGCAGAAGAAAATAACTGCAAAATTGAGAGAAAAGAATGGAAAAGCAAATACAATAGCTATGTTGTTTATGACTACGAGCCTTTTTGTTCAGAAGGATTTGAGATAAATATTCTGTTAAGCTCTTTTGATACATCCTATCTTAATTTTATCAAGTATCTTTACAATGAAAAATTGAGCACAATTGAATATTTGGACAATTGTATAAAAATTCCTGCAATAAAAAACTATTCACATTAATAATATTGGTATATAATATTCCTAAGTTAGTTATAGAGGAATATTATTATGCAAGAATTTTTTAACGATTACGTACAGTCACTTGAAACTTACATTATGTTTAGAATCAAGGAAACCGTTGCAAAAATCACGCCGGAGCTTGTTGCAAAAAATCGCAAACCGATTATGTTATCTATGGGTGCTCCGACCGCTAATCCTCCTCAAAAACTTATTGATGATTTAAAAACAGCTCTTGATGAAAAAGGAGTACATTTATACTCTTCACCAAAGGGTGAGAAATTCTACCGTGAAGCTATCGCAAAAAGAATGAAAAACAGATTTGGAGTAGAACTTAATCCTGATACAGAAATCTTTTCTCTAATCGGTTCAAAAGAAGGACTCGCAAACTTTATCAGAGTACTTATTAATCCGACAACTGTAGATGAAGACAAAGAGATTATTCTTGTCCCAGACCCAGGGTATGCTTCTTATAAAGAAATGGTAAAAGTATCCGGAGGAAAAGCATTCTCTATCCCATTAACACCGGAAAACAATTTCATGCCGGATATGGAAGAAGTTTGGACAGATTTCCTTGCAAAAGGTAATAATCCAAATAAAGTAAAAGCATTGTTGATAAATTATCCAAACAATCCGCTTGGAGCGACTGCAACAAAAGAATATTTAGAAAGCCTTGTTGCTTTCTGTAAAAAACACCATATTTTACTAATTTCAGATGCCGCTTATGTAGAAATGTATTTCAAACCAGAACTCAAACCAATGAGCATATTGGAAATAGAAGGTGCAAAAGATATTGCAGTAGAATTTTTTAGCTTCTCAAAACCTTATGCAATAACCGGTTGGAGATTAGGTTGGATTTGTGGTAACGCAGAAGCTGTAAAAATCTTCGGAAAACTAAAATCTACACTTGATTCAGGTTTGTTTAAGGCATTACAAAAATCTTGCGCAGAAATCTTAAATTCAGAAGAAGGTGATAAATACATAGAAGAAGCCAATAAATGCTTTAAACGCAATCAGGAAGTGTTTGTTAAAGGCTTGAAAGAAGAATTAGGCTGGGGCAATTTTAATATTCCTGACGCAACTTTCTACTTGTGGCTTCCAATTCCGCCTAGATACAAAAACTCTGTAGAATTTACAGATGATTTGATGTATAAATCAGGCATTATTGCAGTTCCGGGGGATGCATTCGGAGATTACGGCAAAGGATTCTTTAGAGTTTCAATCGTTTGTACAGAAGAAGAACTCAAAGAAGCTATCAGAAGAATGAAAGAAGACGGATTTAGTTTTGAATAAGTCTAAGAAAATAAAAGAGTATTTTAATAAAAATACTCTTTTATTTTATACTCAAATAGAACTTATATAACATTCTTAATATTCTCTCACTCTAATATTATCTTGTTTTATTCAAGAAAAATAAATACACCATTACTATATAAAATATATTGACTTATAGAGTAATACATAATGTTATATCTAGTAGTACTGTATTATTTTCAATAATTTATAGTGCTGTATATAATATTAACATTGATAAATTTAATAAACGATATATTTTGTCATTTTATATCATATTTATGCTCAAGCAAGACTTTTAAACAAAAGTTGAGTAATTATGCAAGAAAAAATTTTGAAAAAATGATAGACAGATACAAGTAGCAAAAAATATTTTCACAGGTTTTATTTAAGTATGAAAATTCAACCTACTAATTATACATATCAAAACACTACAAATTTTAAATCTGCTTATCCTGTTGTGCACTGGGTTTGCGAAACGAATGGAAGTTATGCGCCAATTGCAAATCTTGATTTAGCGAAGAAACTTCAAGGCAAAATTGTAAGAATCTTAAATAAACCGCTCAATGAAAGTAAGAAAAATATTAAACCCGAAGAACAAAAATTGCGTGCCTATATTGGTAGCAGTGATATCGACTACAGAAATGTTTCTGTTGTACGTTCTTTTTATAATCGCATAAAAGGCAGTATAAACAAATACATGCCCGTTTCATACCTAATATCAGGCGAAGATGTCAATGTGTTTAACGATTATTTAAGTAAAAATATTGGTCGCGCAAAAGAAGGTCAGAAGAATTTGATTAGCAAACCTTATTCTCCTGAGCTTGCAGAAGCAATTAGGCGCTACAATGTTGACGGATTAAAGTTTGTACAGGATAAAGATAAACAAATTACAGACGAAGCAGGTATCACATATATTTTACACACAAAATTTGAGATTATTAGAAATAAATTAGGACAAATAAAAGATTACAAATTTCAAGATGCTCGTTTTCTACCGTCAGAGGGGACTAAAAATCCACTGGAACGAATTTAATTATTTTTTTAAAACGAATGCTTGACTTTAATTTATGAGCATGTATGATAATAACATACCGAGCGGGGGTAATTCAGTGGTAGAATGCCTCCTTGCCAAGGAGGATGTCGCGAGTTCGAGCCTCGTCTCCCGCTCCATTTTAATAACAGAAGTTAGAAGTCCTTAAGAAGGGGCTTTTTTTATTGCAAAATTAACTAAATTGCATAGAACCTCACTTGTTAGGGAGGTCGCAGTTGTACGAACGATAGTGAGTTATAAATGCGGGTGGGTATTAATAGTATTTGAAATTATTATTGGGCAGAAAGCACAATCTACTACTTCTATATTTAGTATTGTATCTCTTTCAATGTTGTCGTAGGTTCTAAAAATCTATTATTTACAGCGTCATACACAACTTTTTTGCCGTTTTTATCTGTAAGTTCAAAATCTACAATTCCATCATTGGTGTAATCTTGTACTTTCAAAGAATTTTTATTGTAATTTTTATCATTTATAAAATTACCTATCTTATTAATATCTCTATTCTTTTCTATGCGATCTACAAGAAACCCTGTTGACACCATACCAAGTGCTACTATTCCGAATGCAGTTGTTCCACTAATCTTTTGATTTAGAACCTTTGTCATATCTGTATTTAAAAACTCTTTTACTCCATTAAATGAAACATTATTCTTTTTCTGTTTATTATTGTTAGCTACTCTAATTTGATTGTTACTGATTGCACTTATTCTCATACACTATATCCTTCCTTTATATCTATTATTAACGCATTTAAAAAATATTTTTGCTAGTTTTTTATAACGAATTGTAACAATTTCCCCTAATACCCTAAAGTTTTCTAAAAAATTGCCGATATATAAAATAAGAATAAAATTAAGGACAATTATGGTCGACGGTAGAATTGACGGACATTTTAGAATAGATAAAGGTGGTATTACTCAAGGTATTCAAAAGGAATTGGGCTTGAGTAGTCAAGAATGCAAACAATTAGGAAGTGTATGGACTCAAATAATAAACGAGTTTGATGACTCAAATAACATGCAAGTTTCAAACAACAAAAATGAAACACCAAATAAAAGCAATAATTATAAAGTTCACAAGGATGCTATTGTACAATTTTCTAAAGATTGTTGGAAAAGAATTGTTGATTTAGTCAACAAAACTTTACATAAAAATATTCAAGCAGAAGAAGTAGAAAATGTAGAAGAAACGGCTAATACATCCTTAAAAAGCAATAACGATACTTCAACAACAAATAAACAAAATATTGAAAACGCATACAATGAATTAAAATCAATGACGGGTTTGTTTGTCCAGAAATACAAACTTGATGAAAACAAATTTACCAAATTACTAGAACAGGCACGACAAGGAACATTAGAGAGTTTGCCTGAAAATATTTGTAATTCGGCAGATTTTGCAATGAGTATGTTGATGGAAGTTTTTAACGA
>URPS01000078.1 GCA_900549855.1 uncultured bacterium
GCATTTTAATAGGAGAAATACCGGGTCTTTGATCATCACAATCAAATAAAACTTTCCTTATAGACCACCTCACTAATGCTCCATCATCTTTAAACCGTATACACTCACAGAGGAATACAGCAACAAGATCTTTAGAGCCGTCATCGAGACCCTCAAAAAGTTCGCCTGCTAGGGTTTCGATATGTTTAAGTGTAAGTTTATCAAAGTCGAATTCGTATCTACCGTTGTCTGCTTTTATGTCCTTTTTTATCTCATCAGGAATTTCACAAGGCTTTGAAAGGTTTTCGAGAATTTTTCTTGCTTTTTTTCGAATAAAAGGTTTTGATGAAGTAGATTCGGGAGGAGGCGTTGATAATTCTTTTACTGGTTCTGATGCAGTAGATTCGGGAGTGGTTTTTTCTTCTTCTTCAGAATTTTTGAATTTTGTCAACATTTCTGCTACTTTTGTATGGTCAAGTTCGGACGTAGGCATTGGAGATTTTTCCTTTTTTTCTAATTCAGAATGTGCGAGCTTTACCAATATTTCAGCTGCTTTTGAAGAATCAAGCTCACGCCTTGGCCATGCAGATTCGGGAGCGGTTTTTTCTTCTACAGGATATTTGAGATTTGCCAATATTTCAGCTGCTTTTGAAAAGTCAAGTTCACTCGTTGGCAATTTTTCTGCTGGTTCTGATGCAGTAGATTCAGACGAGAGCGCTGGCAATTTTTTTTCTGCTTCTGAAGCATCAGGTTTGGACGTAGGTGTAGGAGATGTAGATAAGATCATTTTTTCGATAATTTTGTTATAAGTACCGCATTGATGTGCAACAATATCATCGTTTCGACCAAACTTAAAAGTTATACCACATAAATTTAACGGAGGAAGATTTGGATTATTTGGATCGATCTTTCTTTTGGCAAGATAAATTTGAACTATTTGTGCAAGTTCTCCAATAAGAGATGAAGAACCATATACTCTGTTATTGTCGGTGTGGGCTTGTAAGACTTCTTGTGCAGACTTGTCACCATGATAAAATTCTTTTTCAACTTTGCTTGATCTTGGCTCACCAAGTTTTATAATATATTTTTTGCGCCACTTCTTTTGAGCTGAGAATGGAATACCAGCAGCAGTAGCTGATAGGGAAGCTCGTCTCTGACGTTTTTGTTTATTAGCAGCTACTGCCGATGTCGAGGTGTTACGTCGAACATAATAGCTAGGTTCCATCGCATCCGTATTGAGGGACATTACCCCAGTTGCACCCAACGCTGTAGCAATCACGGTCATTGCTGCAGTTTTGGTGACCCAACCTCTTATGCCACCAGTTACCATTTCCAGTTCATCTGGAGAGCAACTAGCTAGGCTGTTTTTTTCTGCTTCACATAGCTTTTCTAAAAATTCTGAGAAATCTTCTCTAGTTAAATCGGCAAACTTTGTTTTTACTAGTTCATATTTTTCCTCGTTGGTTCCTTGTGAGGAAAAAGCAAGATTAAAGGTATCATCTGTTGCCAAAAGCTTGGCTAACGAGACCAAATTTTCTTTCATATTATCATCTCCACTTCATACAAATATGGCTTTAATCGCAAAACTTAATTATATACTTACTAATTTACCCTTATTATATTACCATTTGATTAAAATGTCAATATTTTTAATATTTTACATTAATAATTATATAAATTAATTGATTAAAACATATCAATGAACAGATATAATATCTTTATTGCAAAATAAAATATAAATATCTATAGTTTTTATATTTCTTGACATAACGAAAAAATCAAAGTAAAATATAGAAAAATATTTTAATTTAGGTTGGTAATTATGAAAAAATCCGTATTTATTTCTATACTAGTTGTAGTATTTTTCGCATTTTCTTTTTCGAAAATTAACGTAGCTTGTGCTCAAACAATCAAGTGTGAGGTCCGTAAAAGATCACTTGCTGGTGAGATATTTTTATTTCAATATGATGATGAAGGTAATAATAAGGGGTACATTTGGGTTTACGAGTTTGTAAATCGTTATTTGTCACATGAAGATGAACTTTTTTTAGAGAAAGTTAACGGGCTGAAAATACAAGAAGATAATACTTATTACAATAGATTGTTAGAAATATCCACTACGTTGTTTAAAGACCTAGGCTACAATCCATCGGTAAGGTATATGAGTCCTCAAATCGAAGAGCAACTCACTAATGTATTTAATATATTGCGGGGTTTGATTGATGAACAACGCATGGAGTTGATTAATGAAAAGTAGTTTGTTAATATCAAGGAGTTATGGAGTGAAATTTTAACCCGCGTTTGTTTGTGTGAACATATCACAAAAAAATAAGTACAGGCAAAACGAGGTGAAAGCTAAAGTTAAAAGTGTTTAGTTGTGTAGATTATATGGAAAAAGACTCAGGAGCAGTCGGTTATTTGGTTGAAAAAGACGTTAACTTAGTGGAAGCTTTAGCATGTCGAGACTTTTTAGAAGCGCATGGTGTTGTGGTTTTAATGTCACGCACAAAGGATGAAAATGACAGTTTGATTGAAGAAATCCGTGAGTGCAATGCATTTAACTCAGGTTTGGCAATTGACATTCATAACAATGCTGATGGTGGCGATGGGTTTGAGGTGTATTATCATTTTAAAGGTGGTATAAGTAAAATTCTCGCCGAGAATATTGAGGCAGAAGTTAAAGTAATCGGGCAGAACTCAAGAGGATGTAAAACCCGCATAAATTCTGGTGGAAAAGATTACTACGGGTTTATAAGGGAAACAAAATGCCCAGCTGTGATAGTTGAGGGATGTTTTGTTGATAATGTTACGGATGCAAAGATTGCAGATACGGCTGAAGAACAGAGGGCTTTTGGTGTAGCCTATGCTAAAGGTATTTTAAAGACACTTGGAATTGCTACAAAGGAAAATGCAGAACAAAATCCCAAATATTGCGTTCAAGTTGGGGTTTACTCGCAAAAAGAAAACGCTGAAAAACAGCTTCAAAAATGCTAAAAGCGTCGGATTTGTCGACGCTTTTATTAAGCAAAGTTGAAAACTTTAGTCAGGCAGCTCAAATTTATTTATTTTTGTAGCGTAATGTAGATTTTCATCGCAAAGCGACGGATCATCTTGATTTTCCTGTAAACAATTTATTATGCTAAGCGCCTGTTTGCGGCAGTCATAATTGTCTTGTTCAAGAAACTTGCACTCAGATTTTGCGAATTCCCAGTTTATAGCCTTTTTTGGCTTATTAAAATTTATCCCAGCAACGTTGTGAAAGCTTGCGTAGCCATTCATACATGAAGAATCTGTCGACGTTGCCGTTACAAGCACATTATTTCCTATCCACTTGTGATCGAGGACGGCGTTTCTAACTTTAAAAAATATGTCTTTATGGACTTCAACTAAATTTCGGAGCTTGTTCGAAAGTGGTAAAACGTAAAATTGATTATAGCAAAAACCGCCAAGGACAAGTGCACCAGAAGTTAAAGCGGCACCAAATGCCATGGTTCCTAAAGAAGCAGCGCCAGTTGCGGCTGCGGCACCTTCAACAATTTTTCCAATACCTTTTCCCGCCAAGCTTTTTGCTACAGCCCAAACTCCAACACCCGCAGCAGTGTTGAGAGCTAAAGCTTTCTCTGCTTTATTTTTCCCCTCGGAGATAGCTTGAATCCTTTCTTCCTCAGAAAGTTTTTTAAGGTCACCGGAATAAACTTTGTTCGCAATGTCTGTTAACTCCTTAGTCATACTAGGTGAAGTACCTGACAAAAGGCTATATGTTTGTTTGAGCATATATGTCAATAAATCATTGTTGATTGCACTATTTTCGGCCGTAACAAGTTCTTTGATTTTGTCAACTACATTTTTTTCTAAAACATAATTTTGTTCAGAGAAATCTTCAAGTCTTGTAACAATAACTTCTTTGTCATCAATTGCTTGAATAGTTGATTTTTGATTACTATTCTTTATCAGTTTTTCAAGATTTATTTGATTAATGTTTAAGTCATCCATATAACATTTAGCATATGAATTTATGTTTCCAAATTGAAAGCAAATTAAAATTGTTAAAATTGAAACTGTTATTTTTTTCATAGTTAATTTTTTCCTTCTATATAACTTAATCTAGGTATGCTTTTGGCAAGATTTGGGTCATATTTTCTGCTTTTTGGGTCGAAATAACGATATTGCGACTCGACGTGACAATCAGTGTATATTTTGTCGTAAAAATCGGATGGCCAGCACTTAATTACAGCCCCATAGAGGTTTTCAGTATTATATTCAGGTTCATCTAGACGCTTTTGCAAAAGTAAACGTATACGATTGTACTTTTCCCATACACGTTCGGCATTAAAGTACTGCTTGAGTTTGGAATAATCATTTGATTTGATTAGCCCATAGAGCAGAGAAGCCCCTGAGATTATTCCAAAACAAACGCCCTGAAGCATCGATAAAGAACTGTCTCCACCCTGAATATTTTTTCTTTTGAGCATAATAGCATTGAAAATTTTCATACCGATTAATATGGAAACGTTAAACAAGCTTGCCCCAATAATTGGTGCCCAACTCAGCAGGTTACCTTTCCACGGATGAATTTCATACTTGTCCATGTAATCTCGTTCAGCCTGATCCATCATTTCGAGGCACTTTTTCATATAGGCTTCAATATTTTCAGAGCCAACGAATTCAGTTTCCCCACCTTGTTCGTTTTTGATAATTTTGTTGTAGCCAATTGCATAAATGCCAAAGGTTACTGAATTTATTACAATCGACAGTGCCAGCAAAATTGATATTAATTTTTTCATTTTATACCCCCACATTTAACTATTAAAGTGTTACTATTACACATGTAAAATTATACATGTTATTTACTTTACCAAATTGAAGGTGCTAAATCAACAAAAAATGTGAAGTTCTACTTATTGTATAAAATTTCGACAATATTCAAATTTTATTTATTTTACTGTAATAATTTACCAAACTATTTCACTAATCTAAGATTAGCACAAGTTTTATTATTTTAAGAAAGGAATGAAATTGTGAAAAACAAAACTTTAGAAATCACGACGTTTGCCATTTTAATAGAAGCAATTATTACGTATTCTAATCAGTTTTTAGTGCAAGAAAGCTTTTGTTGGCAAATGTTCGTTAGCTTAATATTAGGCATAATGGTAGCTGTAGCTTATAAAATTGATTTGCCATCGTACTTTAACTTAAAATCA
>URPS01000079.1 GCA_900549855.1 uncultured bacterium
AATAAAGAGGGCTTAAAGTAATAAAACTTTAAACCCTCACTTTAAGTTTGCCCTTTCTTATTGTTATTATATAAATTATCATACTAGGGGTAGCTTAATTTTTTTGAAAAGGATTTCTATTGTTTGCGTACAGTCTAATGCTCTCGGTGGGTACATCAAAATGCACCCTATCAATAATTAATTATACTTGGATATTTTGTAATTTTATGATATTATTGTATTGTAAAATATTACTTAAGGATAGTTCAATATGATTATTAGAGTAGAATCAAAAGAACAGTTTGATATTTGCCTTAATATAATCCATAAAAGTTTTCAAACGGTCGCAAATGAATTGAACTTGACAAAGGATAATTGCCCAAGTCATACAGCATTTATTCCTATTGATAAGCTCGTCTCGCAGTTTGATAATGATGCACCTATGTTTTTGTATCAGTATAACGGGTGCTTTGCTGGATATTTTTCTTTGTCAATTAATGATGATAGCGTTGAACTAAACAATTTGGCAGTGTTGCCTGAGTACAGACATCTTGGGATAGGTAAAGAGTTAGTCGATTATGCCATTACATATTCAAAAAACATTCTTGGCGCAAATAAAATTAAAATCGGAATTGTTGAAGAAAATACAATACTGAAAGAATGGTATGAAAAAATAGGCTTTGTTCATACAGGCACTAAGAAATTTGAACATCTACCCTTTACTGTAGGCTTTATGGAAATAGAAATATAAATATTATCAAGGTGACAGATACGAATGTAATTTATATTTGAAATCGTCGGAGGAATTGTAATGTGTGATATTTGCAATACGATAGAAAAATCCTTACAAGGTGAAAATCCATTCTTTGTTAAAGAGCTCGAAACAGGAATTGTCGTCCTCGGTTGGAATCAACATTTTTACGGATATACCATTTTTATGTGCAAAAAGCACGCAACCGAGCTTTATCAATTAGAAGACGAGTTTCTTGCAAAGTTTATGGAAGAAATGGTTATTGTTTCAAAAGCTGTTGCAACAGCATTTGAATGTGACAAAATGAATTATGAGTGCCTCGGCAACGGTGATACCCATTTGCATTGGCATTTGTTTCCAAGAGTTAAAGGAGACCTTGGTGAATATGGAAATGACGGCAAAGGTCCTGTGTGGTGGTTGCCGCAAGAAATAATGTGGAATAAGGATAATATCCCAAATGAAAAAGAACTTAAAAAAATGAAAGCAAAGTTATTAAAGGAATTAGAAAAATATGTTTAAGGATCGTACAAAAACTATTCAAACAAACAGATTGATATTAAGAAAATTTACTATTACTGATGCTGATGATATGTACAATAATTGGGCGAGCGATACTGAATGCTGTAAATATTTAGCATGGAATGTTCACAAAAATATTGACGAAACAAAAGCTCTACTTGAGTCTTGGATTAAAGCGTATGACGAGGGCTGCTATAATTGGGTTGTAGAAATTAAAAACACTCACGAAATTATAGGCAGCATAAGCGTTATGACTGCATTAGAAAAACATTCTACTTGCGAACTCGGATACTGCTATGGCTCAAAGTATTGGGGCAATGGCTATGCAACAGAAGCATTAAGAGCAGTAATTGAGTATTTGTTGAAGAAATGTGATTTTTACTTAGTCGAGGCAAGGCATATCAGTGAAAATCCTGCAAGCGGCAGAGTTATGGAAAAAGCCGGAATGCATAAGGACGCAGTTTTAAGAGATAGAAGAATAAACAAACATACCGGCGAAAGAAATGATGCAATTATTTATTCAATGACAAAAGAGGAATTGTAAAAGTGAAGATATACATAGCACGGCACGGTCGGGATGACGATAGCGTTCGAGGTGGATGGAGTGATTGTTCGTTAACAGATTTAGGAGTTAAACAATCTGTTGATTTGGCTGATGAAATATTAAGCAAATCTGATGAATATAATATCGGAATGATTGTTTCAAGTGATATAATCAGGGCAAAACAAACCGCATTAATTATTTCGGAGAAGTTGTCCGTACCTGTGAAGTATGATATGGATTTCAGAGAGGTTAATAACGGTGATCTTGCAGGCTTGGATAATCATATTGCCGAAGAAAAATATCCAAATCTCTACTGGAGAAAATTAGACTGGAAAGAACATTATCCTCACGGTGAAAGTCCAAAGGAATTTTATGAAAGAATAAGCAATGCTTGGGATAATCTGAGGAAAACACTTATTGATTATGATAAAAATGTATTGTTGGTAACTCATGGTGGAGTTATTAACGTTATCAAGTGTATCACTAATGAATCCGAATATTCTAATAAACAAAAATATCAAGGTGTGCCAAGTGCAAAAATAGCAATGGAGATTGAAGTATAGTATGTCAAAAATAATTGCAATATGCGGTAAAATTTGCAGTGGCAAATCACACTATGCAAGGCAAATTAAAGAACAAGAAAATGCCGTTATACTGTCGATAGATGAAGCCACCTATGAATTAATTGATAATAAGCAAGGCGAGTTTTACAATGTTTTTGCCGAAAGAGTAAACAAATACCTTATGAAAAAGGCTGTTGAAATTGTAAAAGTTGGCTGTAATGTTATTTTGGATTGGGGCTTTTGGACGAAAGCAGAAAGACAGGAAACAACCAAGTATTTCAATCAATTCTGCATTGATGTTGAATGGCATTATGTTAATGTAGAGCAATTACGATGGAAACAGTTGATTGAAGAACGAAATAACAAAATTAAAAATGGAAACGGTGGCTCCGACTTTTATGTTGATGAGGGTCTGTTGAATAAAATGTTGTCAAAATTCGAAGAGCCAAGTAAAGATGAGATAAATGTATGGTTTGAAAGCAATTAATAAATGAATTAAAAATATGCACTTATATTATTGTAAAGGAGTTATTTATGACAATTGCATTTGATTTGAATAAATTGAGTGGAATTTATATTGAAACAATGAATTCACCAGAAAAAGCCGTTGCTTTTGATTTCAAATATGCAAACGGAAAGTTTTTATTTATGATTTTTTTGTCGGATGAAGATGAAAAAAGCAAGGATAAATTATTTGTATATATGAGAAATACACGCCGTTTACTTGAATTAAAAATGTATGGTAATCATTTTAAAGATAAATTTTTAATTTATTTTAAGGATCGTGATCAGCAGGCATTTTTAGACGAATTATACTTAAACGTAAACGATGGCAATAGTTTTAAATTTGAAGATTTTTTGGAATGTTTAAATGCCAATATCCCAAAAACTATAAGTAGAAAAGAAAGAAAACATAATTTGCGTGATAACTGTAAAATAATTAACAGAATATCAGATGATGAGAAAACGGTATTCATTGGGCCACGAAAACTTTCAGTTGGGCATCCTCAAGATAAGACACTAAGAAAACTATATTTGTATACAGATGCTGACGTGGAAAAAATAGACCAACTTATTGAATATCTATTAAGCATTAATACTACTGTAGCTTGGACGACGGAAGATAAATTATATCAAGCAATCGATATTAATACTTATTTGCAACAAGTTTTATAAAAATAATTTGACTTTCCTGTCGTTTAGAGTTATAACACACAACACAGGAGGTAAAATTGAATATGAACGGTGTAATTTATGCACGATACTCAAGTGATAATCAGCGTGAAGAGTCCATTGAAGGTCAGCTCCGTGAGTGCAACGACTTTGCAAAACGCATGACATTACAATCATTGATTCATATATTGACCGAGCCTTCTCTGCTACTACCGACAGGCGTCCTGCGTTTCAAAAAACGATTAAAGATTCTGCAAAGAATATGTTTGATGTTATCATCGTTTGGAAACTGGACAGGTTCGCCCGTAATCGTTATGACTCTGCTCACTACAAGGCACAGCTTCGCAAGAATGGTGTTAAGGTAATATCTGCAAATGAAAATATCAGCGAAAGCTCTGAGGGTATCATTCTTGAATCCGTACTTGAGGGTATGGCTGAATACTATTCGGCTGACCTTTCGGAAAAGGTGATTCGTGGATTAACCGAAAATGCTATAAAATGCAAGTTTAACAGTGATCCGATTACATTCGGATTCAATTTTGAACCTGCTGCCATCACCTCGGAACATTCGTGTTCCGAGGCTTTTTTATGCCCAAATACTGCTTTTTATGGCGGTATTCGGGCAATTTTTCTTTGCCTCAAAATATTGTGAGAGCTTTTGAGAGATTCTAAGAGACAGCAAAATTCAAAATTTCAAAGTCATTTTAGTGCGATTTAGGGCATTTATGACTGAGACTTTTGAGAGACAT
>URPS01000080.1 GCA_900549855.1 uncultured bacterium
GAATATGGTAGGTTCTGTAGAAACACCGACTGCAAAAACAGCAACAGAAATTAATACAAAAACTCAAGGACAAATGACACGCCTTGCTATGATTGTAGATACAATTAATCAAGATTTGATAGTTCCAAATGTAGAAAAAGTTGCAAAACTCTGTGCAAATTTTAAATCCGGCATTGAAACAATTTTTGTTAATCATGAAAATAAGCAAGAAATTATTGAAATAGATGATTCTGTTCGTCAAGGGGATTACAAATACATGTATTCCGATTCTTCTATGATTAATCAAAAAGCCGAACAGGCTGATATTGTTATTCAAGCTGTAGAAAAATTTGCGGCAATTATGCCATTAAATTTACAAGAAATTTTTGTTTGGTATTTTGAACAAAAAGGTGTCGATAATCCGGAACGATTTTTAGGGAATGTTATAAATGAAAATTCTTTGCAACAAGTTTTAGAAGTTGCTGAAAATGAAAAAATAAATGTATAAAACGGTTTATAAATTTAATATTAATGACAAATAGCATTAGGCAAAAAATTAAATGAAAGGAAAATTTTATGGAAGAAATTCAAAAGGACGAAGCTACACAAGAGCCGGAAATCGTTAACTCTAATGTAGCTCAAGAAATTGAAGGACAAGTTAAAGAAACCCCTTCTGAACAACTTATTTTAGGCAAATTCAAGTCTGTAGACGATTTATCAAAAGCTTACACAGAGCTTGAAAAGCTTAAAGGAACACAAGCGCAAGAATTAGGAAAATTAAGGCTTGAAAGTCAAGGTATAAAGAATTTGACAGAGATTTTTGAAAAACAAAAAAATCTTGAAATGTCTGAAACAGAGCTAAGAGAACTTTCGCAAAAATACAACAACTATTTCGCAGATCCTTGTTTTACAGAACTCTACAAAGAAGCTTACTTTGCTCTTGGTAAAAATTTGGATTCTGAAAAACTTATTAATCTTTTGGAAAATTATGTTTCTTCAAGAATTTTTGCAAAAGAAGCACAACAATCAATGCAAAAAGAAAATGATAATGCTGTTTCTGCAATTAATTTTTCAGAGAATAAAACAAATTCTTTGAGTAAACCTGAAAAAAGACTTGATGAAATGTCTGACAAAGAAGTTGAAGAACTTTTGAATAAGTTGATTTAGGTAGTTTCCTTCTCTCTTTAGAGGAAAACGCTCGCAATGACGCATTACGCAATTTTAGTTTATAAAAAGATGGGAAGGTTATTGCTTATCTATACAAAAATAAGAAAGGATAATTATGACAACAACAAAAGAATTGATTACAAGCGCTTTTTCTACTGCTTTTAACAAACATTTTTACAACGAACTTGTTATCGGGAAATTAGCACATTCTGAAATGAAAGACCATATCAACAAAGGGGATGAAGTTGATGTGACTATGCCCGGATTAGTAACTTTATTTGACTATGATGGCGGAAATTTACCGAGTGCTGAAAATGCAACTGTTTCTATTTGCAAAGTAAGGATAGATAAAGGTAAAGCATTCCACTTTGAATTATCAGAAATGGAAGAAAAAATGTTAACTTCATCAGGTTCAGCAGCAGAACAAGTAGAACTTACAAAAGACTATACAAATGATGCAATTAAACAATTTGCGGCTGCAGTTGATGCTTCATATGCAAATTTATACACAAGAGCCGGACATTACTTAGATAATAAAGGAGAAGCTATCGTTTTAACTCCGGAAAATGCAAAAGATATTTTTGCTTATATGCAAGCTAAATTCCAGAGAGGGGACGGCAAAGGTCACACAAACTGGGTTGACGGCTCTATGGTTTGCGTAATTCCACCTGAATATCAGTTCTATCTTGGCAAATTAGATGATTTAAAATACACAGAAAGTGGCAAAGATGAACAAAGAAAAGGCTATATCGGTAATTTATGCGGTTGGGAAATTCTTGTTTCAAATAACATTGCTCAACCGGAAGAAAATGTTTTCTATCCTTTATTCGGGGTTAAAGGTAAAACTCTCGCCGGTGGTATTTCATCAGATTTGAATACAACTTGTTATACCCCTGAAAAGAACTTCAACACTTGTTACAAAGGTTATGGTTTATATGGTGTTGGCGCTCCTAGAGCAGATTATTTGGGAACAGTAAAAGTGAAAGCTCAACTTGCGCTTGCTTAGAACTGAAAAATTGAAAGTGGATAGTGAAAAGTTTTTATAAAAATTTTTCATTATTAATTCTGTAACAGGGTTTTATACTATTTATGGATTGCTTCGTCACCAGTTTTGGTTATTGTTCCTCGCAATGACGTGGCACTATATAGAGTATTGCTATTTTTTATTTTACGCAGTTGACCTGTTATAAAATTTACTTATTTATTAGAAAAACGAAAGGAATTTATATGACAAGAGATATTATTAATGTTCAATATCCGACATTAGATCATACGGAATCTGTCGCAAATATTGGGATTACAGCCAAAGAAGTTACTCAAGCAAACGGTATTACAATCGCAGAAGCGTTTTCTAACAAAAATAATTCATTATTTATCATCATAGAAAACTCCGGTACAAGTTCATTATTAACAGTAAAAGCCGGTGATAGTTATCCGAATTCTATGCTTGGTGATATTGTTATTGAATTACCTGCAGGAATTTCTGCGATTCAGTTACAAGATTTATCACGTTTCGAAAAATGTGATGGCTCTATTGATTTAGATTTCGCTTCAGGTTTCACCGGTAAAATTTTTGCAATAGCAAAATGGGCAGGCGTAAAGAGTGTTCAATAAATGAGGGGGTTCGCCCCCTTGTTTTTTTTTATACAGAAAGGATTTTTATGTTCAAAATAAAATACATTCCTACAGGAAATATTTTTGTTTTACCTAAAAAAGATGCAGAATTATTAAAAGAAAAAAGTCCGCAAGATTATTTAATTCTTGAAAAAAATGGAAAAAAATTTAAAGACAAAATTCCACAAAAAATCGAAAGCGATTCAAAATCAATCTTATCCCAAATCATAGATAAGGAGCCGGCATGAAATTTTTAGACGATTTAGCTATTTTAGAATCCGGAGGTAATTACAAAGCTTTTAACAAATACGGTTATGCAGGAAAATATCAGATGGGTGAAATGGCCATGATTGATGCAGGATATTATATAAAAAGAGGTAATTTCAACAACGACTGGAGTGGTAAATTTACAGGAAAAGACAAAGTTTATTCTATAAAAGATTTTCTAAACAATCCGCAAGCACAAGAAAATGCGCAATTAATTTTTAAGAAAAAACAGTGGGGATATCTTAAATCCGTTGGAGCAGATAAGTATTTAGGAGAAAAAATTAACGGATATATTATTACTCAATCCGGACTTCTTGCAGGAGCTCATCTTAAAGGTGCGGGTAGTGTTATAAAATATTTAAAATCTAACGGAAAATATAATCCAACAGACGCTTTTGGAACATCTGTAGAAAGTTATATGAAGCGTTTTGCCGGTTATGATGTATCAAAAATTTGTATTTAAGGAGATAGTATGACTTTAACATTATTAGATTTGTATAATTCTGCTGCAACGCAAGAATGGTCAATGTATGACAACGATGCAAGCACAAGTGATGAATTAGAAAATTCCCTTGTACTTGCAATCAACAAAGCCACGAGTGAAATTTTGTACTCTCACCCATTTAGTTTTAGAGAAAAAACTCACTTAATTATTACAATCCCGAATATTAATATTTATGATTTGCCAAAAGGACTTATTAAAAAAGATAGTATGGGAAATTATTGTATTAAAATAAATTCACAGCCCTTAAAGTTTATGAAAGATTTTTCGGAAATTAAAACAGGAATTCCGGATGAATTTTTAATAAAAGGTGAAAAATTGCATCTTAATCCTATTCCGGAAGAAAAATGCATAATCACAATTGATTATATAACTTTGGCAATTGGTGAAAATAAAGATGGTGAAGAAATTTTTGCATTAAAAAAAGACTCTGATGTTTTGAATGTTCCTGAACACTTGGAAGAATTATTAAAAAATGCAATAATCTCAAGAACAATGCTCAATTCTATTGCTTCAGAGAGTGATGAGAATTATTCCGCTTACAAAAAACAATCAGAAACTGCTTATAGGTTATTAGTGAAATACGCTAAGGGGGTGGGGGTTGAAAAAGGGATAAAGATTTAAATTTTTACATAAAAAAAAGCCCCAGAATGGGGCTTAAAACTTAATATAAGATGGGGGTAAATGTAATTAGATTATATTTTCCCCACCAAACTTGATGTAAG
>URPS01000081.1 GCA_900549855.1 uncultured bacterium
CATAACACCAACATCCTTAAAATGACCATACTTATGGGTATAGTTAATGTACTCATCAGCCATATTGATTCCACCGTTATAGGCAGTCTTACCGTCAATAACCATAATCTTTCTATGGTCTCTGTAATTATAATGTGTTGAAATAAACGGTGATACAGGTGAGAACACCTTGCAATGAATTCCAAGTTTCTCTAAGCTACTAGGGTAAGTTCTTGGTAGTAATGCAAATTCACAAGTACCATCATACATTACCCTAACATCAACACCTTCATTTGCCTTTTTAATCAGTACTTCCAAAATATTATCCCACATATATCCATCATCAACAATGAAGTACTCCATAAAGATAAAGTCTTTTGCTTTATCAAGTTCAACAAGCATTGACTGAAACATCTTTTCACCTATTGGATAATAGGTAACATCAGTATTTTCATACAACGGAAATCTTCCTGATTTGTTTAAATAATAATTCAAATCAGCTACATCAGGACAAATTTCTTCTGCTTTATCAATAACAGATTTATCCTGTGTGATTTTATTTTTAGTATTTTTTAGGATATGAGTAACTTTTTTCTTCAGAATTCTGTGGCCTATATCAACAGTAGTATAAATGTATAGCAATGCTCCGAATATAGGCAGAAAGGCCATTATAGTCAGCCAAGTAATTTTACTTGATGCATCATGGTCACTATTCACAATCACTGTAATCATAAATATGTAAAATACTGCTGAAATTATGTAGTAATGTGGTGCTAACTGACTAAACTTTAAGAATAGACCAAGTAAAACTAATATTTGCAAAGCAAGAAGAACCAGCACAATTCCAAATCGGCTGAAAACCATTGAGATTATACCCTTTTTAAATGCTATCCTCTTTTTGTCTTGTTCCTTGTTTTTCATAATTACCTCCCATAATTAAAATTTATTTACCACTCCTCATTTATATTTTAACATTAAAAGAAAATTATGCAATACTAAAAATAATATTTATGAAAATAAGAAGAAATTTGTTAAATAATACGGAAAATATTATCAACCAAAATCATAATCATTTATACAATTCTTGAATTAATATGATAATGATGTTAAAATGGTTGTAGTTGCAAGAAAGGAAAAATATAATGAAAAATCTCAAAAATCAAAGCAACAAGTTGCCATACATAATTTTCGGAATATTGTCTTTATTTTCTGTAAGCCTTATTTTTAACAATAATCTATGGTTTGATGAATCATATACCCTATCATTAATTCAGCATGATTTTCCAAAAATTATTGAAATACTGAAAACCGATATGCACCCACCACTATACTTTTTGTCATTAAAAGTATTTTGTATGATTTTCGGTTACTCAATACCTATCACAAAAGTCTTTTCTGTACTGGGCTATATTGCAACACTTTCACTTGGCTTAACAATAGTGAAAAAGCATTTTGACAACACAACATCAATAATCTATATGCTTACTGTGGGTGCAGTTCCTATGTCACTGTACTTCAGTGTTCAGCAAAGGTCATATCAATGGTGTATATTTTTCGTTACACTTTCATTTATAGAGGCTTTGCTATTTATCGAAAATCACAAAATACACCATTGTGTTATATTTGTTATAGCCTCTTTATTTTCAGCATACAACCACCTCTATGCACTACTTGCAGTGGGAATAATTTTTGCATTCGTTAATATTTACATTATTTTAAAAGACAGAAAACTATTAAAAGCAATTATAATCTCAGATATTGCAATGGTAGCAGGATATTCTCCATGGATTATACCACTATTAAATCAAACCAAATCAGCAGCAGGAAACTTCTGGCTAAAAGGTGTAGAGCCACTTTCACTAATAGTTTTTGCATCAGGAATAATTGTTTCAGCACTAATATTAGCAAAGAAAGATAATCGCAAATTACCTATAATATTTGCAATAATCAGCATATTAAGTGTTCAGATAATCGGACTTTTTGTAACTATCTTTATTCGACCATTTTACATAGCAAGATATTGCAATGAAGTATTAGGAATTTTTGCTTTAACAGTAGCTTTCGGTACAAAAAATATTAAAGTAAAAGCCAAAAAGGTTATTTGCATATGCCTTTCTATTCTCAGCATAGGTTGTGTTGTTGTTACAGGGATATTTGAATACAACCCATCAATGAAGAACTTTTTCAACCGTTTTGACGAAGTCACCTCTTCTTCCGATACATTTATTTATTCCGACAGTGCCTTTGGAATTATGTCATACTATTACCCTAAGAATACTCACATTTGTACCTACTATGAGTCATGGTTTTCTGCTTTTGATAATGTTCAGTACATTAATAAAAAGAAGATTAAGTCTAAGATAAATTCAAGTGATACAGTTTGGTTTGTGAAAAATACATTAACAAAAACCCCTATGTACCTGAAAGAGAATTATAAACTAAAATCAGTCGATTCATTTAAATGTGACTTCAATACCTTTCAGGTTTATTCAGTTCAGAAGAAATAGTGTTTCAAATTATTTATATTAACAACAAAATCAAATAACCATTAAGTAAAAACGGTTCTATTGTTGGGGTAAGAAAAAATAGAGCCTACGAAAAAAATATAAAAAAGTAGAGCATAAATTTGAAAAATCCGTTAAAATGGAATTGACAAAAAACCAGAACGGAGGTCAAAATTATGCTCTACACTTATTCTATCGAAAAACTAACAGGATTGCAAGGCATAATAATAAATAATATTGAAAGCAATGAAAAAGAGGTCCATATTCATTGTGAATTGGAAAGAAAACCCCATAAGTGCCCTAATTGTGGATGTGTAACAGATTGTGTTCATGACTACAGAGTGCAAGTAATTAATGATATTCCATCCTTTGGTAAGTTCGTGTATATACATCTGAGGAAAAGAAGATACCGTTGTAAATGTGGAAAAAGGTTTGCTGAAGATAATAATTTTCTTGCTAAATACCAAAGATATACAACAAGATTTATCATATATATAAATGTACGATTTAATCAAGTATTTTAAGAAGTTTCCTAAAGAAAACAGGATGGAAGTTGAGTTATTTGTAAGTGATATGTGGAAAACATATTTTAAAGTATCCGAAACTTGGCTTAAAAATGCAACACAGGTAGTGGATAAATACCATTGGATAAGGCAGATAATATGGGCATTTGAAAGAGTACGAAAAGAGGAACAGAAGAAGTTCCCAAAGAGTGAAAGAAAATATTTCAAACACTCAAGAAAGCTGTTATTAAAACGATTTGATGAATTAAATGATGAACAAAAACAACAAGTAAATATTATGTTGTATAAATCAGCAAACCTGAATATTGCACATTGGTTCAAGGAAGATTTTCTCAAAATACTTGATTGCAATGACAGAGAAGAAGCTAAGAAAAGAATGTCTGAATGGATAGATTCAGCACTTGATAGCGGAATTGAACATTTAGAGAAATGTGCAAAAACAATGCTTAATTGGCTGAATGGTATATTAAATTCATTCTTGACACCGATAACTAATGGTTTTACAGAAGGTTGCAACAACAAAATCAAAGTTCTAAAAAGGAATGCTTATGGTTATCAAAATTTTAATAGATTTCGTAACCGTATTTTACATATGTTT
>URPS01000082.1 GCA_900549855.1 uncultured bacterium
AACTGCGCCAAACGCCCAAATAATATGTATAGCTGTTAGTTCAGATGCTACCTCTCAAAAAATCCTCAACGGTTCGGATTTTTTTCGGCAGAGTCAACTGCGCCAAACGCCCAAATAATATGTATAGCTGTTAGTTCAGATGCTACCTCTTGAGAAATCCTCAAAGGTTCAGATTTTTTATTTACCCCCGAGGCAGAGTCAACTGTGCCAAACGCCCAATTTATATAGATTATGTCACAAAATTCTGTTTATGTCAAAAATAGAACTCCTGCAGATAAGTTCTACAGGAGTTCTATGAACAAAGAAATATGTTTTATAATGATGCTCTATAAATTTCTTCTACAGCTTCTTTAGTTGCTTTTGTAGGAGCAATCGCTAACAAACCCTCTAGTGAAGGTGTTGTGAAAGCTAGATTTACTAGTGTTGGAACGTCTGCTTCAGTAAAACCTTCGTCTTTTAACTTGTTAGGAACACCAACTGATTTTAACCATTCAAATACACCAGCTTCTGCTTCGCTAGCTGTGTTAACTTTTCCTGCAATTGGTTCAAGAATATATTTCAAAGTTTCAGCTTTTGCTGCAAAGATATTCTTAATTACTGCCGGCAATAACATTGCTAGACCTAAACCATGGGAAAGCTCATGTTTTACAGCACTTAGTGGATGTTCTAGCGCATGTGTATAGTGCAAAAGACCATTATCAAAACATACACCACCCATCATTGCGGCATAAGCTAAGAAATAACGAGCTTCCAAATCTTCCGGATTTTCTATTGCTTTTGGCAAATATTTTGATACTAATGTTATAACTTCTCTTGCTAATGTAATTGCATATGGAGAAGCCACAGTTGAAGTAGCTGCTTCAATAACGTGGTTTACTGCATCAATTGAAACGTATCTGGTTTGCTTTGGAGATAATTTAACCATCAAAGCTGGATCATCAATTGCATATGTCGGATAGATACAATCGTAAGCAATTGCTGGTTTGTAATCTTTTTCAGGTAAAGTTACAACAGCAAATCTGTTTGTTTCAGTACCTGTTCCGTGTGTCAAGTTAATTGCCACAATAGGCGCTGCTTCTGTTGGAGCAAATGTAAATTCATAAATATCATTAGCAGTTTTGTCAGTATATTTAAGTAATATTGCAACTGATTTACCTGCATCGGTTGGAGAACCACCACCAATTGCTATAACAGCTTTTGCACCAAAATCTCTAGCGATTTTTGCTGCTTCATTTACTGCAGTAGAAGTAGGGTTCGGTGTAACTCCGTCATAATTAACATAAGCAATACCATTATCTATTAAAGCTTTTTCTACAACAGCCCAAGCACCAGTTGCTTTGTAAGCATTTTTACCGCTCATTACAATAACTTTATCTAAGCCTTTTGATTTAAAATCTTTGGCGATATCATTCATCTTGTTGATGGCTCCGCAACCAAAGAAAACACTTGTTCTTGTACGGATTTCTCTTACTTCGTGAATATTAATATCTTTTTCCCACATATTAAATCTCCTTTCTTACACTACAAAATAATTATAGCTTATTAATTGAAAATGTAAAGTTTTATTAAGTTTCGTAAATAAAACGACTGAAATCAAGTAATATTGTAAATTTTATAAAAAATACTTGCAAAAATCTGAACAATGTGTATAATGAGAGTTAAGAAGTGCGCAAATACCAATAATGACGCACAAAAGAGAGAAAAGTGTATAGGAGATTTATCATGAACAAAGAAGAATTGGTAAAAGAAATTTCAAAGAAGACTAAACTTTCACAAAAAGTTTCATCAGATGTTTTATCTGCAACTTTAGAAATTATTCAAAAAACAGTTGCTAAAGGTAAAAAGGTTACTTTAGTAGGCTTTGGTACTTGGGAAGCTCGTAAGAGAGCTGCTAGAACTGGTAGAAATCCTCAAACTGGTAAAGAATTGAAGATTGCTGCAAAAACAGTTCCTGCATTCTCAGCTGGTAAAAACTTCAAAGAATTAGTAAAATAGTTCTATTGAATAACAAAGTTCAACTCAGGCATTATTCATTAATGCCTGAGTTTTTTAATTTTTATCAATAAAAAATGGCTGATACACAATGTATCAGCCATTTTATTATTTTATAAATTAACTAGCAAAGTGCACAAGAATTAGATAAAGACTTTTTTAATTCTTCAACCTTGTCTAATTGTTCCCAAGGAATGTTTATATCAGTTCTACCTACGTGACCATAAGCAGCAAGTTTTTGATAGAATTTTCCGCCATTTTTAGCCGGTAAATTTCTTAAATCAAAGTTTGAAATAATAGCTGCCGGACGTAAGTCAAAATTCGTACGAACTAATTCTGAGATATCATCATCAGAAATTTTACCAGTTCCAAAAGTATCAACAAATATTGAAACAGGTTCTGCTACACCAATAGCATATGCTAATTCTATTTCACATTTTTCTGCCAAGCCAGCTGCTACAATGTTTTTAGCAACGTATCTTGATGCATAAGCAGCAGATCTGTCAACTTTCGTTGGATCCTTTCCTGAAAAAGCACCGCCACCGTGACGAGAATAACCACCGTAAGTATCAACAATAATCTTACGACCTGTTAAACCTGAATCACCTTGAGGACCACCAACTACAAATCTTCCAGATGGATTGATTAAGATTTTTGTTTCAGAATCAGGTTTGATTGATTCTGTTTCAAATACATAATCAATTACGCATTTTCTCAAGTCATTATTTATGATTTCTTGTACTTTAGAATTGTCGCTAACACCATTGATTTCAGCAGCGTGCTGTGTTGATAATAAAACAGTGTCAATTCTTGAAGGTTTGCCATCTACATATTCAACTGTAACTTGTGATTTACCATCTGGTCTTAAGTAATTCAAAATACCTTCTTTTCTAACTTGTGCAAGTCTGTAAGAAAGTTTGTGAGCTAAGCTGATAGGAAGCGGCATTAATTCCGGAGTTTCGTTACAAGCATAACCAAACATAATACCTTGGTCGCCAGCACCTATATCTGAAGTTTCATTCTTAGAAGTGTCAGCATTTTCGCTTCTGCTTTCTAAAGCTTTGTTTACACCACCTGCAATATCAACAGATTGTTCGTCAATACTTGTTAAAACTGCGCAAGTATCACAGTCAAAACCACCACCAGCTTGTCCAACATAGCCGATATTTCTAACTGTATTTCTAACAACTTGTGGGATGTCTACATAGCAATTTGATGTAATTTCACCACAAACAAGAACCATTCCAGTTGTAGCAGTTGTTTCCGCAGCTACTCTTGATTGTGGGTCTTTTGTTAAGAATTCGTCTAAAATTGCGTCAGAAATTTGATCGCAGACTTTGTCTGGGTGTCCTTCCGTTACTGATTCGGAAGTGAACAAAAATTTTTTTGATGTCATCTTTTTCTCCTTAATTTATATTACTCCGGTAAGGTTTTTAATTCCGACCCGGTTACATACATTGGCAACATGCTAAAACGAATACATTTATAAATCAAGAAAATAAAATAATTTATTCTTTAATATTACGAAATGTAACAATTTTTAGAAAAATGTTCGAAAACACTAAAGTTTTTGGCGAAAAATGCCGTAAACCATGTAAA
>URPS01000083.1 GCA_900549855.1 uncultured bacterium
GATGGGACGTCGCCAAGTGGTAAGGCAGCTGGTTTTGGTCCAGCCATCTCGGAGGTTCGAATCCTTCCGTCCCAGCCAATTAAGAGAGGTTCTAAGAACCTCTCTTTTTTTATAGGATATGTGTATTTCAACTGTATATTTTTGTAAAATTAAATCCAAACAGTCTGAATCTTTGGTTATACAACTGTAATATTTGGTCATTGTTTTTTCTTAATCCTATTAGCATCATTTTTTAAAAAAGATTGAGAAAATTTTATCTAAAAACAAAAGATATTGTGGAGTCTTAGAAATTAATATTAGCCACTATTGCTATTTTCATAACTTGAAAGTTTGTGATAGAGTAGGTTGTAACAAACAAAAAAAATAAGGCAACATTTGACTTAATTTGTTGCCAAAGAAAGTAATACATGAGGCTAATATCTAAGCAATATAAGACAATAGGAGTTCCTAGGGCTTTATCATATTACAATAACTATCCATTCTATTATGGATTTTTAACCGCATTAGACTTAGAAGTTGTTTTGTCAGATAAAACAACTACCAAGCTTATTAATGATGGAGCAAGTCATGTTGTGTCCGATACTTGTTTGCCGATTAAAGTTTTTGTCGGGCATTTGATTAACTTGTTAGACAAAGGTGTTGATACAATTTTTGTACCGTCACTTCAATCAACTGATTATAAAATAAATAATTGCAGCAAAATTAGAGGTTTGCCAGAAATTATCAGAAATGTTATTGACAGACCTTTTAAAATGATTGAACCGACTTTGGATAAAACAGAAGGTTTAAGTATAAAAGATTTTTGTTATGAAACAGCGCATCAATTAGGTATTTTTAACGAAGATTTAATTGAAATTGCTATTATGGCAGGTTGGGAATGTTATAACAGATTTATTAAAATGGCAAAATCAGGTGTTTCTCAAAAAGTTGCAATTGAATGCGCAATACAAAACAAACAAGCAATTAAGAAAATGGAGTTGGTTAAACCTTTGTCAGTTGTTGTTATGGCACATGGTTACAATTTATACGACGAACGTCTTTCAATGCGCTTATTGGATAAATTAGAAAACATGGGAGTTAAGGCATTTACTGCATTGGATATCACAAGAGAACAACAGCTTAATTCAATAAAAGAATTGGGTGAAATTCAGTATTGGGCAAATGAATTGGATTTAACAGGAACTGCAGCTTATTATCTTTTGAATAACAGTGTAGATGGAATTATTGCACTTTCTGCGTTTGGTTGTGGTCCTGATTCTTTGATGGTTGATGAAATCCAATACCATGCAAGTGAACACAATATGCCGATGATTCATTTGACTATAGATGAACATACTGGTGAAGCAGGATTTGTTACAAGATTAGAAGCTTTTATTGATATGTTGAGCCGAAAGAAAATGAAAGCCAAACTTCTGCAGAAAACAGAAAAGAAAACTGTTACCAAATTAGAAGAACATAAGAAGGAAGAAAAGGTTTTAACGAAAGTATAAATGGAAAAATTGAATACATCGCAATTAAATAAATATAGTTCAGTTGGTGCAATTCATATTCATTCCATTTATTCTGACGGAACAGGAGATGTAGACTCAATTAGCAAAGCTGCAAAGAAAGCCGGTTTAGATTGGATAATTATCACTGATCATAATTCTTTTGAAATTGAAGAAGGTATTTATAACGGAGTTTACGTTATTAAGGGTGAAGAAATCTCTCCAAAAGATGAAAATCATTATTTGGCACTTGGAATTAATAAATATATTCAGCCAAATGAAAATGCTAAACACAATGTTGAAGCAGTAAAACTAAATGGTGGATTTGGTTTTGCAGCACATCCTAATGAGTCAGATTACAGACGAAACTCCCACCGACCTATAAAATGGACAAATAAAAATATAATACCTGACGGAGTTGAAATTTGGAATTGGTTTTCTGAATGGGCTGACAATTTGAATGATAGAAATATTTTCACATTGGCTTGCGCATTTTTATGTAAAAATAAATTAGTAAAGTCGGCTAATTCTAATGTATTATTTTGGTGGGATAATCTAAATAATGTCTCAGAAAAAATTGTTCCTGCAATTGGTGGAATTGATGCTCACGCATTAAAAATTAAAGATTATATAATTCCGGTAACAATTTTTCCTTATGAATCAATGTTTAAAACAATTGTGAATATTGTGACATCTGATGAGGAGTTTAAAATGGATTTTTTTGCGAGAAAAGAACAAATTTTAGAAGCACTTAAATCCGGAAGGAATTTGATTATTAATAGAGCTGTTTCAAAAGAAATACCTGATATCAATGTTTCTAACAAAAATCAAGCTGTAACGAGTGGTGAAAGTATAAGTTTAGACAATGAAACTTTTTTAAATGTTCAAACAAAGAAAAAGAGTTCGATCAAGATTTTCCATAACGGGAAAGAAATAAAATCTGTAATTTCAAATGGTATCAAAATGCTACTAAATGAGGTCGGGAAATACAGAGTGGAAATTAAGTTTGGAGAAAGAGGATTTGCGTACTCAAATCCAATATTAGTTTATTAGAGGAATATTTTGAAAGCAAAGATTAGCGAAGAACAATTGAATAAGTATTCAAGAAATATGGATAACAATATTTCTGCAAAAGATAGAGTTATTGCATGGCCAAGAATGGGCAGAATTGATATTCCGCTAAAAGCTCTTTTGCTTTCTTTAGGGGCAAAAATCGTTATTCCGCCAGCAAACAGCAATGAAGCTCTTGAAATGGGTGTTAAAAACAGTATTGAGGGAATTTGTTTACCGTATAAATTGAATTTAGCAAACTATATTATGGCTCTTGAAAACGGTGCAAACACTTTGATGATGTTCCAAGCTCCGGGGTCTTGCAGATTGGGAAATTATACAAAAATGGCTCAAAAAACTCTTAAAAAAATGGGCTACGAGTTTGATATGGTTATTTTTGATATGTACCAAAGTAAGATGAAACAAACTTTGCAGGCATTTTGGCACGTTACGCATTGCCTAAATCCTCTCAGATATTACAAAGGTTTTAGTTTAGGATTTAATAAATTCTTTGCGGTAGATGAAGCTCAAAAGCAATTATTTTACTATCGCCCAAGAGAAATTCGAAAAGGTGATGCTGAAAAACTTTATAATAAATGGCTGAAAATTATTGACGAAACGAATTCTATTTGGGGTGCAAAACAGTTAGTAAAAAAAATCAGAAAAGATTTTAAGAATATTGAAATTGATAAGAAAAAATACGTTCCTGTTGTGTATTTGCTCGGTGAATTTTTCGTACTGCTTGATCCTTATGTAAATCAGGATATTGAAAAAACACTTGGTGAAATGGGAATAGAAGTTCAACGCCAAATTTGGTTTAGTGATTGGCTTGAAGGCGTTTTGAAACCATCCTTTTTGAATAAAAAAGAATCTCATAGAGAAAGATGTGTACGTTATGCAGAAAAATATATGAAACGTGCAAT
>URPS01000084.1 GCA_900549855.1 uncultured bacterium
GATTTCTGCCGGAATTCCAAGTGTATTCCTTGTCACCGTAGGTGAGGACATTACCGTTAGCATCATAGGTTAAATCAACACCGTTTACAGAAACAAGCTGGTCTTTCCAAACGTCTGTATTGTAGGTGAAGGTGGTTGTTGTGTCACCGACAGTTTTGCTTGTAATATTACCACGGTCTTCATAATCATAGGTATCATTGTCATAGCGATATGTAACTGTGGTAACATTCGCTACTTTTACCTGATACAGTTCGCCGTGGTTGGGTAATCACAATACACCTGTTTAATATATTTCAATAATATATTAAACATTAAAATTTGTTTATCTGTTTGTTTTATCATAAGTTTGTTTTTCGGCGGTTAAATTTAATGAAGCCCCGTTTGAAAATGTCAATATCAAATCTTTAATAAACGCAGGACATACCGATAAGTTGGTCGTTTTATATGTATTTTGAATCTCTCTTTCAGCAAAATCATATATATTTATTTCATTTCTTGATCTGACTGCAAAATAGGTTTCGTTAAGAAAATAAATCACATAGCACTTTGGTAAGCCTCTTAAATCTCTGTTGTTGAGTGATAATACTTTATTTGATTTGCCTTGCTCAATATCTACATAATACACATATGTTTTTTTGAATATGCTTTTTCTCGATAAGCACAGAAATTTTTTCCCGTTATCTCCAAAAGAAACAGTGTTGCATAAATACGCCGGCACAAGTTTATCCAAAGAATATTTTAAAGTATTTCCGTTGAATTTTTGGACAATAATTTCGTTTTTTGTTAGTGTTTCACAAACCGTGGTAAAACAATCTTGATTACAGTAAAAATCATTAAGCGAAACACATTTAATTTTGTTCAAAAACTTTCTTTGTGACAGTTTCAAATCATAGATATAAAGTGCGTAATTGCTGTTTATATCGTCAATATTGCTCATTTCGGAATAAAAAAGCGAACTGTCATTAACAAAGCACACTGTAAAAATATCGTTATCAAGTTGTATTTCAACCTTTTGATTTAACTTTGTGTCAATGACCGTAATATTTTTATTGCGTGCAACCGCAAAGTAATTTCCGCCATTGGAAACAGAACAAATATCATCATTCAGGACGCTAACATTGCTGTCAAATAAATCATTGTAATCGAAATCCGTAATACAATAATTACCTTTTGAGTTTTTACACAATAAACAATCGTCATTTACACATCGAATGTCAGTTATATTCTTATTCATAAGCACACACCTCACGATGGCGAATTTTCATTAATGATTTTCAGTATTGATTTTATAAACAACACTGATATTAACACAATAGTCTTTCGTGGCTAGCTTTTCATAAACTCTACAACATTTCAAAAATATTTGTGAGTAAATAAGTTGTCATAATACATTATGTCACAAATGGTGATTATTTATGTCTCTAGTATATTTTAAACACTAAGATATGTCAATAAGAAATGCAAAACTATGCACAAAAAACGACAAAATCGAGCAAACTACTATTATTTAGTAGAACTACTAAATAATAGTAGTTTTGACTGCAAGTGAAATTAAAAATCCCCTGTTTCGGATAACAGAGGATTCTAATAAGTTCAGTTATATTGTTCAATTCATAAATTTACAATTTAAGTAAGTGCTTTTAATTCTCAAAATGCGACAAAAAAATCTCGATAGCAGCATCTACAATTGATTTTTTGCATGAATAAGTGGAAAATATAGATAAGTTCTTTTTTACGAAAATATTATTCATAGAATCAATTACTTCGTCATATGTTGGTATCTTATTATCAATACCATAATATATTTCTTTAAACCTTAATTCATTAACACTATGTGGGTTATTATTGTTTTTAGTATTTTCAAGTATTATATATGAACAAATCTCGTCATATAATTTCCTATTAAATTTATGAATTGCTGAGCGAAGAGAAACAGCAAGTTCAATTATAGTTTCTGCAAGCCTATTATAATTGCAAAATATTTCAAATGATAAAATGCTAAAATTATTCCATTCATCAAGATTAGTTTCCAATTCATAAGTCAGGCTTTTGTCGTCAACAATACTCTGAGATAAAGGCGATGTATATCCTGACAAATAAAAATTGATAAACCTTGCAACATATTGATCGCTTGAACCAATGTCAAAGCTAACAACTAAGTCAGAATAATCGTAGTAATCATAAACAAGTAAGTAATTGTTTTTTCTTGAACAGATTGACTGTGGTAACAGTGATTTTTGGTTATGAGAAATTAAAATATTTTTATTATCAATAAGCGATAATGATTCAATCAAAGAGTTACTTTTTTCTGTAGAAATATCGCCAGCCACAAATAGCATAGCGTTTTTCGGAGTTATTACATCATTGTAATATGAGCATAATTTTTTTAACGAAATGCTTTTAACTGAACTAATGCTACCCATAACAGATTTTTTTAATAATTCATTATCATAAACATAATTAACTTGTTTAGAAAATCGATTACCTTTTAAGTTAATTTCATGAATAATAATTTTCTTTTCCTTTTCTATATCATCTTTTGTCCAATTAGGTAAGATGAAAAGTTTCTTAATATAATCAAGTGCATTTTGAATATTATCTGATGAAACGGAAAATGAAAATTCTAAGAAATCATACCCTGTTTTTCCAAAAACTTCTGAACCAATTTTTGCATAGAGATTTTGTAATTCATCATAATCAAGAGTGCCGATTTTTCTAAAAAGCATATGCTCCATAAGATGCGTTATGCCATATTCGTTTTGCTGTTCAAATGCTAATCCTGCTTTGAAACACAACTTAAAATCAACATAACCTATATTTTTAATTCTTGTGATATTTACATTCATTGCATTGCCCAATTCCATTTCATAGTACAAAATATACAAATATCAATTATTCTAATTAGATTTTATATTATTATGCACTAATTGTCAAACCATTAAAAACATATTTATAAAAAACATAACCACTAATAAAAGCAGTTATGTTTTATAAAATAAAAAAGCCTCGAAATGCCCATATTTAGCCATTTTTGGGCTACATGGGGATATACGAGGTTACACAAGGATAAATGAAAAATCCTAAAATTTGGTGCCGGCGACCGGGGTCGAACCGGTACGGTATCGCTACCACTGGATTTTGAGTCCAGCACGT
>URPS01000085.1 GCA_900549855.1 uncultured bacterium
TAGAATTGTGGTCTGTATCCATTAAAGAATGGTGTATGTCTTCCACCTTCTTCTTTAGTTAATACATAAACTTCAGAAGTGAATTTTGTATGTGGATGAATTGTTCCTGGTTTACATAGAACTTGACCTCTTTCGATGTCTTTTCTATCAATACCTCTTAATAGAACACCGATGTTATCACCAGCTTCTGCTTGGTCTAATAATTTTCTGAACATTTCAACACCTGTTACAACAGTTTTTCTTCTTTCTGTTGTTAAACCGATAATTTCAACTTCGTCTTGTAATTTAACTTCTCCTCTTTCTACTCTACCTGTTGCAACTGTACCACGACCTGTTATTGTGAATACGTCTTCAACTGGCATTAAGAATGGTTGATCAATTGGTCTTTCTGGTGTTGGGATATAGCTATCAACTGCATCCATTAATTCTTTCATTGGTTTGTAAACTTCATCATCTGGATTTGTTGATGAACTTTCTAGAACTGCTAATGAAGAACCTTTTATTACTGGAATATCATCTCCTGGGAAACCATATTCTGATAATAAGTCTCTAACTTCCATTTCAACTAATTCTAATAATTCTGGGTCATCAACCATATCACATTTGTTTAAGTAAACAACGATGTATTTAACACCAACTTGTCTTGCTAATAAGATGTGCTCTCTTGTTTGAGGCATTGGTCCATCAGCTGCAGAAACAACTAATATAGCACCATCCATTTGAGCTGCACCTGTAATCATGTTTTTAACATAGTCAGCATGTCCTGGGCAGTCAACGTGTGCATAGTGTCTCTTATCTGTTTCATATTCTACGTGTGATGTAGAAATAGTGATTCCTCTTGCTTTTTCTTCTGGTGCATTATCAATTTGGTTATAATCACTAAATTGAGCTTCACCTTTTAAACTACAATATTTAGTTATTGCAGCTGTAAGAGTAGTTTTACCATGGTCAACGTGACCAATAGTACCAATATTAACGTGTGGTTTAGTTCTTTCAAACTTTGCTTTTGCCATTTTAAAATTCCTCCTTAATTACTACTTTTAATGCATATAGCATTAACTTTGGTAATATTTTACTACATTTTAAATTAATTTGCAATACATTTATTCGTTTTTTATGTTTTTTTTAATTTTTAGACATTAATTGTCTTTTTTTGTTCTTTGTGCAACGATTGTTTCAAGAACAGATTTTGGAACTTCTTCATAATGAGATGGTTCCATAGAGTAAACTCCTCTACCTTGTGTTCTAGATCTTAAATCTGTAGCATATCCAAACATTTCAGATAGTGGAATAAATGAGTGAATAGTTGTAGTTCCTTGAACTGTATCCATTCCTTCCATTCTACCACGTCTAGAGTTAACATCTCCGATAACATCTCCCATGTATTCTTCTGGAACAATGATATCAACTTTCATTATTGGTTCTAATAATACTGCTCCACCTTGACGGCAAGCTTCTTTTAGAGCCATAGATCCAGCAATATGGAAAGCTGCTTCAGATGAGTCAACGTCATGATATGAACCATCAACAAGTGCAACTTTAATATCTACAACAGGATATCCTGCTAAAATACCAGCTTTCATTGCATCTTGAACACCTTCGTCTGTTGGTTTAACATATTCCTTAGGAACAACACCACCAACAATTTTAGATGTAAATTCATAACCTTTTCCTGGTTCATTTGGTTCAACTTCTAACCAAACATCACCATATTGTCCTCTACCACCAGATTGTCTTATAAATTTACCTTGAACCTTAACAGGTTTTCTGATAGTTTCTTTATATGCAACTTGTGGTTTACCAACATTAGCTTCTACTTTAAATTCTCTTTTCATTCTATCAACTATGATATCAAGATGTAATTCACCCATACCAGCAATGATAGTTTGACCAGTTTCTTGATCAGTATATGCTTTAAATGATGGATCTTCTTCAGCTAGTTTTTGTAAAGCTAAATCCATTTTATCTTGGTCAGCTTTAGTTTTTGGCTCAATTGCAACATCTATAACAGGTTCTGGGAACTCAATAGATTCAAGTATAATTGGTGAATTTTCATCACATAAAGTATCACCAGTAGATACGTCTTTTAATCCAACTGCACAAGCTATATCTCCAGCATATACCTTTGTTATATCTTGTCTGTTATTAGCATGCATTTGAATAAGTCTTCCAATTCTTTCTTTTTTACCTTTATTAGCGTTCAATACATAAGAACCGCTCTCTAATGTTCCTGAATAAACTCTAAAGAAAGTTAATTTTCCAACATATGGATCAGTCATTATTTTAAACGCAAGTGCTGCAAATGGTTGATCGTCTGCTGAAATTCTTTCTTCTTCAGTTCCATCTTCTAGTACACCTTTTATATGAGGTATATCAGTTGGAGCTGGCATATAATCTACAATGTTATCAAGTAATTCTTGAACACATTTGTTTTTATATGAACTTCCGCAAGTTACTGGAACTATTGTATTAGCTATTGTTCCCTTTCTAAGACCTTTTTTGATTTCTTCTTCAGTAAGTTCTTCACCCATTAAATATTTTTCCATTAATGCGTCATCTTGTTCTGCAACAGCTTCTACAAGTTTTGTTCTGTATTCTTCAGCTAATTCTTTTAAATCATCTGGAATTGGTTCACGTCTAACATCTTTTCCAAGATCGTCATAGTGAATACAAGCATCCATTTTAACTAAATCAACTAGTCCTTTAAAAGTATCTTCTTTACCAATTGGTATAGCAATTGGTACTGCATTAGCTTGTAATCTTTCTTTTAATTGTTTTACACAGTTAAAGAAATCAGCTCCTGTAATATCCATTTTATTTACATATACCATTCTTGGAACGTTATATTTGTTTGCTTGTCTCCAAACAGTTTCAGATTGTGGTTGAACTCCACCTTTTGCACAAAGTACAGTAACTGAACCATCTAGAACTCTAAGAGATCTTTCAACTTCTATTGTAAAGTCAACGTGTCCTGGTGTATCAATAATGTTAATTCTGTTATTGTTCCAGTAACATGTTGTAGCAGCAGAAGTTATTGTTATACCTCTTTCTTGTTCTTGAGCCATCCAGTCCATT
>URPS01000086.1 GCA_900549855.1 uncultured bacterium
AAGAGAGTTGACTATTCTGGACGTTCAGTTATCGTTGTTGGACCAGAATTGAAAATTTATCAATGTGGTCTTCCAAAAGAAATGGCTGTTGAATTATTCAAACCATTTGTAATGAAAGAATTAGTAGAAAAAGGTATTGCTCAAAATATAAAAAATGCTAAAAGAATGGTTGAAAGATTAAGACCAGAAGTATGGGAAATATTAGAGGATGTTATTAAAGACCATCCAGTAATGTTAAACCGTGCTCCAACACTACATAGACTTGGTATTCAAGCATTTGAACCAGTATTAGTAGAAGGTAGAGCTATAAAACTTCACCCATTAGTTTGTGAAGCATTTAATGCTGACTTCGACGGTGACCAAATGGCAGTTCACTTACCATTATCACCAGAAGCACAAGCAGAAGCAAGATATTTAATGCTTGCAACAAATAACTTGTTAAAACCACAAGATGGTAAACCAGTTGCAGTACCTAGACTAGATATGATTTTAGGAAGCTATTACTTAACAATGACTTTAGATGGAGAAAAAGGTGAAGGTAAATACTTCAAAGATCCAGATGAAGCAATAATGGCATTTGAAAATCATGATGTAGGAATGCATGCTAAAATATTTGTTAGAATAACAAAAGAAATAGATGGAAAAATGAAATCTAAAAAAATCGAAACTAGTGTTGGTAGAATTATATTTAACCAAGGTATACCACAAGATTTAGGATTTATAGATAGAAATGAAGATCCATTCCAATACGAAATTAATTTCCCAGTTGTAAAGAAAAACATGGGACAAATAATTGAAAGAGTAATTAGCGTACATGGAGTTGTTGAATCAGCAGAAGTAATAGATTATATAAAAGCTTTAGGATTTAAATATTCTACAGTTGCTGGTATTACATTCTCAATGAGTGACGTTAAAGTGCCTGCAGCTAAAAAAGAATTATTAGCAGAAGCAGATAAACAAATTGAAGTAATTAGAAAACAATATGCAAGAGGTTTAATTACTAACGATGAAAGATATAACTCAGTAATTAAAGTTTGGGAAGATGCAACAAAGAAAATAAGTCAAGCAATGGAAGATAACTTTGAGGACTTAAACCCAATATATATGATGGTTAAATCTGGAGCCAGAGGTAATATGAACCAATTAAGACAAATTGCAGGTATCCGTGGACTTATGGCTAGTACAACAGGTAAAGCAGTTGAAATTCCTATCAAATCATCATTTGCAGAAGGTCTAGATGCTCTAGAATACTTTATTTCTGCCCATGGTGCACGTAAAGGACTTTCAGATACAGCTTTAAGAACAGCCGATTCTGGATACTTAACAAGAAGATTAGTTGATGTATCACAAGATATTATAGTTAGAGAACATGATTGTGGAACACATGAAGGTTTAATAGTTTATGATATTAAAGACGGAAATCAAGTAATTGAAAAAATGCAAGAAAGACTTGTTGGTAGATTTGTTGTAAATGATGTATATGATCCAAATACAAAAGAACTTATTGTTGACACAAATACTATGATAACAGAAGAAATAGCAGACAAAATAGTAGCAGCTGGAATTGAAAAACTAGAAGTACGTTCAGTTCTAGCATGTAGATCAAAACATGGTGTATGTCAAAAATGTTATGGTATGGGATTAGCAAGAAGAGAATTAGTATCAATAGGAGAATCAGTAGGTATCATTGCTGCACAATCAATTGGTGAGCCTGGTACACAGCTTACAATGAGAACTATCCACTCTGGTGGTGTTGCAGGTGTAGCAGATATTACACAAGGTCTTCCAAGAGTTGAAGAATTATTTGAAGCTAGAAAACCTAAGGGAGTTGCAATTATTACTGAAATTGCAGGTAAAGTAAAAATAAAAGAAACAAAGAAGAAGAAAGAAGTTGTTGTAACATCTAAAGATGATTCAAGAACATATACAATACCATTTGGTTCTAAGATGAAAGTTAAAGATGGAGATGTGGTAGAAGTTGCAGATCCATTAATTGAAGGATCAATAAATCCATCAGAAATATTAGAATTAAAAGGACCAGAAGGAGTTTATGAATACTTAACATCTGAAGTTCAAAAAGTATATAGAAACCAAGGTGTTGATATCAACGATAAACACGTTGAAGTTATTGGTAGACAAATGCTTAAGAAAGTTAGAGTTGAAGATAATGGAGATACAGATATGTTCCCAGGTTCATTAGTAGATATGTATGACTTTGAAGACAAAAATAATGAAGCAATTGCTGAAGGAAAACGTCCAGCAAAAGGACATAGAGTATTACTTGGTATTACAAAAGCATCACTTGCAACAGATAGCTTCCTATCAGCAGCATCATTCCAAGAGACTACAAGAGTTCTTACAGAAGCTGCAATAAAAGGTAAGACAGATGATTTAGTTGGATTAAAAGAAAATGTTATCATTGGTAAATTAATTCCAGCTGGTACTGGTATGAAGAAATATCAAGATACACATATTAGTACAGAGAAAAAAATTGAAGAATAATGTCCCAAAGGGGACGGTTCTTTTTGGGACACTTTTGCCCATTTTGTACTACATATAAAAATGAATATAAAAAAGGAATTTGCATTTTATTATAGTGTGAGTTCCTTTTTTTATGAAATTTATTTTTTCGACAAATTTCTTATGACATAAAAATATCATAATGTTATAATATTATGTGAATTGATGAATAATTTTTTTTCTGTTGAATAATATATTTTTATAGAAAGAGAGGTGTCTATGTTTTTATTTATTTCAAGTTTTTTTATGTTCAGTTTTGTTTTATTCTTATGGATGTTATTGATAGCGTCTAATAGATTCAAATCAGATGAAGAAAGATTTATTGAAGATAATTTGCAAATGGAGTTTTTGAAAAATTATTGTTTGAATATTGCTAAAGAGAATAAATAGTTATTGTTATGATTTATAGAACTTAAATAAACCGTTTTGCGCATCCTCAAACACGCAATTTAATATTTTTTAAGATACTCTCCAATCACATTCGTCAAAATAATTTTA
>URPS01000087.1 GCA_900549855.1 uncultured bacterium
CATATTCAACGTGTGCTGTGTTGATTGTGATTCCTCTTGCTTTTTCTTCTGGAGCTCCATCGATTTGATCGTAAGCTTCGAATTTAGCTTTTCCTAATAATGATAAATATTTTGTAATAGCTGCTGTTGTTGTTGTTTTACCATGGTCAACGTGTCCGATTGTACCAATGTTAACGTGTGGTTTTGTTCTTTCAAATTTTGCTTTTGCCATTTTAAAATCCTCCTTATTTTAGTTAGCCGTTCTTTTTGAACGTAGCTACTTTTATTTTAAAATTTAATAACGTAAATTATTTATTGCACTTGCATTTTACAACATTTTAATGAAAAATGCAAGTACTTTATCTTATTTTTCATTTTCCATTTGTTCCATAGCCTTTTTTATTAAATCTTGAGGAACATGTTTATAAAGTTCTTCTACATCACTCACTATAGAATTTGCGATATTTTTTTTATCTCATTTGAATTTAAATTTTGTTCAAATTTCAAACTCTTTTTAAAAATGTTCATTTTTATACTTCCTCTTTTAAATAGCTATAGATTTTTTATTCAGCTTTTTTTCTAGAAGCTACTATAGTTTCTAATACTGATTTTGGAACTTCTTCATAATGAGAAGGTTCCATAGAGTATGAACCTCTACCTTGAGTTTTAGAACGTAAGTCTGTTGCATAACCAAACATTTCTGATAATGGAATAAATGCATGTATTTCTTGCATTCCATCATTTGCATCCATACCTTCCATTCTACCTCTTCTAGAGTTTACATCACCAATAACATCTCCCATGTATTCTTCTGGAACTGTTATTTCAACTTTCATAATTGGCTCTAATATAACTGATTTAGCTTGTTTACATCCTTCTTTGAATGCCATAGAAGCAGCTATTTTGAACGCCATTTCTGAAGAGTCAACTTCGTGGTATGAACCATCTACTAATGAAGCTTTGAAGTCTATAACTGGGTAACCAGCTAAGATACCGCTTTCAGCAGCTTCTCTCATACCTTGTTCAATTGGTTTAATATATTCTTTTGGAACAGCTCCTCCAACGATTTTGCTTTCGAATTCTATTCCTTTACCTGGTTCTAATGGTTCCATTTCAAACCATACGTCACCGTATTGTCCTTTACCACCAGATTGACGAATAAATTTACCTTGAACTTTTACTTTATTTCTAATTGTTTCTTTGTAAGCAACTTGTGGTTTACCTACATTACATTCAACTTTGAATTCTCTTTTTAATCTATCAACTATGATATCTAGGTGTAATTCACCCATACCTGCGATAATTGTTTGACCTGTTTCTTGATTTGTATAAGCTTTGAATGTTGGGTCTTCTTCAGCAAGTTTTGCTAAAGCAATTCCCATTTTTTCTTGAGCTGCTTTATCTTTTGGCTCAATAGCTATATCAATAACTGGTTCAGGGAATTCCATTGATTCTAGGATTATTGGATGATCTGGATCACATAGAGTATTTCCAGTTGTAACATCTTTTAAACCTACGGCTGCAGCAATATCACCAGCATATACTTTGTCTATGTCTTCTCTGTGATTTGCATGCATTTGAAGAATTCTTCCTACTCTTTCTTTTTTGTCTTTGCTTGAATTTAGAACTGTTGATCCTGATTCAAGTGTTCCAGAGTAAACTCTGAAGAAACATAATTTTCCAACAAATGGGTCAGTAGCAATTTTGAATGCTAAAGCTGCAAATGGTGCATCGTCAGAAGTTTTAGCCTCTGTTTCTTCTCCATCTAATGTTTCACCTTTGATATGTGGTATATCTAATGGTGATGGCATATAATCAACTATTGCATTTAATAATTCTTGAACACCTTTGTTTTTATATGAAGAACCACATGTAACTGGAACTATTTTATTAGCTATTGTACCAGCTCTTAAACCTTTTTTGATTTCTTCTTCTGTTAGTTCTTCACCATCTAAATATTTCATCATTAATTCTTCATCTTGATCAGCAACTGCTTCTATCATAGCAGCTCTGAATTCTTCTGCTTGAGCTTTCATATCTTCTGGTATATCTGTTTCTTCAATTTCTTGTCCTAAATCATCTTTATGGATGAAGGCTCTCATCTTAATTAAATCAACTATACCTTTGAAGTTATCTTCAGCTCCTATTGGTAATTGGATTGGAACTGCATTTGCTTTTAATCTATTTTTTAATTGATCAACGCAAAGCATAAAGTTAGCTCCAGTAATATCCATTTTATTTACATATACCATTCTTGGTACACTGTATTTATCAGCTTGTCTCCAAACTGTTTCTGTTTGTGGTTGAACTCCACCTTTTGCTGCTAAAACTGTTACAGCTCCATCAAGAACTTTTAAAGATCTTTGAACTTCAACTGTAAAGTCAACGTGACCTGGTGTATCAATAATATTAATTCTATTATTTTTCCAGAAACATGTTGTACATGCAGAAGTAATTGTTATACCTCTTTCTTGTTCTTGTGCCATCCAGTCCATTGTAGCTGCACCTTCATGAACTTCTCCTATTTTATGAGTTTTACCTGTATAGAATAATATTCTCTCTGTTGTTGTTGTTTTACCAGCATCAATGTGAGCCATTATTCCTATATTTCTTGTTCTTTCTAATGGGTATGCTCTTCCTGCCATTTCTATATTTCCCCCTTCCGGTTTCTTATTTCAATAACTTTTTTAATGAAAATTTTACCATTTGTAATGAGCAAAAGCCTTATTAGCTTCAGCCATTCTATGTGTATCTTCTTTCTTCTTAA
>URPS01000088.1 GCA_900549855.1 uncultured bacterium
TATTAGAGATTTCTTGATATTTACTATATTCAGAATTTAATACTCTTCTAAAATTTTCATCACCTACTTTTTTCTCAACGAATTCAATTGCATCCATTCCCATTGTTGTGCCTTTATTAATTTCATCTAATACATTTAAATCATTTTTGTTCATAACTACCATCCTTTCAAAATAATTTTCTTAATTATTTATTTAGACTTTAATTTATATTGTATTATTTTTTAATACTTTGCAGTCGCAATTTTCATATTAAAAAATAATATAATGGAAATTGCTCCAATCGCGCTCACTTTGCTCGTTTGGTCGCTTACGCAGTATTAAAAAAATAATACAATATAAATTTTAAGTATTTAAAATAATAATTTATAATATTTTTTGCAAAAAAATGAAAAAATATTCAAAAAAGTAAACAAAAATGCTTGTAATATCCATAACAAATTGGTATAATATTTTTGTGATTTGAAATAATAAACAATAGAACTTTGAAAATTAAATAATTTGTTCTTGAGTAATAGGTGACTATTGTTTTTTTTTAGATTATATAAAAATATAGGGAGGAAAAAGAAAATGGAGAAAACGAAAAGAAAAAATGGACAAAAAGGTATAACATTAATTGCGTTAATTATTACAATAATCGTATTAATAATTTTAGCAGGAATTTCAATAGCAATGATATCTGGCCAAAATGGAATTTTAAACAGAACTGCAGAAGCAAGTGTGCAAGCAGATATTGCAGAAACAAAGGAAAAGATAAAATTAGAGCTTATGGGGAAATATGATAACAATGGAAAATATTCAGATACAGATGTAATTAATGCAGTATCAAAAGTTACAGGAAATCAAGTTCAAATAGGAGATAAAACTGTTTTAAGCAAAAAAGGAAATAGTGTAAATATAGCTGATTTATGGCAAAATCAAGTTACAAAAGAATTAACTATAACATGTGAAGAAGAAGAAACAGAATCAAGAGCAACTGCTTTGAAAGTAAAAGTTGCAGGTGTGATGTCTTATGAAGAATATGCAAGAGATTATATCAAAGATGTACAAGATGGACCAGATTTGATAAATATATTTGTTGAAGGATTTAATTATACAAATAATATGAATAGGACATGGGAAGAAATTACTAGAGATAATTATTCAACAGTTGCGGAATTTTACAATTCGTTACCTTCTCAAGTAACAGAAGGAACATCAGATTATATAGATTTTATGGTAAAAGAAAAAGTTATAGACCCAAAAGGATATGCAGAAAAATCTGCACCTACAGTAGTATGTAATGGGCAAAAAGAAAAAATAACAAGTGAATATGCAGAATTTGGAATTTCAGTAAATGGAGAATATGATGTAAGTGTTACTACACCAGATGGAGGAAGAGGAACAACAAAAGCTACAATAACAAAATGTAAAATAGAAACTTTTTCAAATATATGTGATACAAATACTGAAATTACAAGTGATGGATATACAGTAACAGTCCCTGCAGGATTTGCATATGGAACAAGTGATAATGTAAAAAGTGTAAATGGAGGACTAGTTATAACAGATAGTGTTGATTCAAATGGAAATAGTACAGGAAATGAATATGTATGGATACCAGTAGATAAAACAAAATTAACAGTAGGAAATACAGAAAAGAAAATAACAAAAATATCAAGTGGAACAGATTATGAAGGTGTTTTATATAGGTTTAGTGGAACAAGTTCAACAGAAATGACAGATTATGGATTAGGTACAACAAATAATAGAGAGCCAGATGTAGTATCAAATTATGATGAAACAAGTAATGATCCAGTAGGGATAAAAAAAGAGAATTTACAAAAAGAATATAATGATATGATAGCAAGTATAAAAAAATATGGAGGATTTTATGTTGCAAGATATGAAGCAGGAATTGAAAATGGAAAAGTAACATCAAAGATAGGAGTTACACCAACATCTGCAGAAAACGATCAAAGTAAAACATGGTATGGATTATATTCACTTGCAAAAACATATACAAATAATAAAAATTCAGTAACAAGTCAAATGATATGGGGAAGCCAATATGATGCAATGTTAAATTTTGCATTAACAGGAAATGATAAATCAAAAGTAACATCAACAGAGTATGGAAATTATTCAAATACACTATTAAAAACAGGATTAACAAGAACATCAGATAAAATAAATAATATATATGATTTAGGAGGAAATTTATTCGAATGGACATCAGAGGCCTATGACACCAACGGCAGAGCTGGTCGAGGGGGCTTTTACGTCGGCAGCGGTGCCTTTTCACCAGCCTACCGTAACAGCAACGATCCGACTGATAGCTACCCTATTGGTTCTTTGAGGTCCTCACTTTATGTTAAGTAGGTCTGAACGCTAATTGCGATACACTTGTAATAGCCAATTGGTAAAATATGGCAATCAAATAAACCTTAGGGGGTTTGGTTGTCATAAATATAATAGTATATAATTATGATGGTGTATAATATTGTTAAATAAACATGACATATTATATACCATCTTTTTTAGTTACTAGTCAGCCTAAAAGTAAATAAAGTCTAAATATGTATATTGGATTATTTTTACATACTTTGCAGTCGCAATTTCCATATTAAAAATAAATATAATGAAAATTGCTCCAATCGCACTCATTTCATTCGTTTGATCGCTTACGC
>URPS01000089.1 GCA_900549855.1 uncultured bacterium
ATCCAAAGAATTGAATGCCAATGTCGTTGCAAAACGCGGGTCTACGGCATGTGTCTCGATATTGGTCTCCGACTGCTGCAACAGTCCTATCACCTGACCGTTGGCATTGACAAACGGACTGCCAGCCACACCACTCTTGTCGTTATAGGCAAAAATGTAGTAAGCATACTTGTCCATAAACTTCTCGCTTCGCTCTACCGAATACTCGTCGGTCTTCACCTTCTTGTCGGCAAAGTTGACGAGCCACACCTTTGAGTTGGCAGGCACCGTTGCAGTAGCCATTGCAGCCGGCTGAGTCTTTGAAGCATCTACACGAAAACGGCACACGTCATACAATTCGTTTACGCCAACCAGTGTGCGTACATTATATGTCTTGCCATTGAAGTCGACCACCTCGGCACGCGCTGCCGTCGACAGAGCCGACCATGGTGCAACAGCCTCGCCGTCGGCCGATGTGAACACACCGTAAGTCTCGGCATTGCGGTTGCCGTTCGCGTCATAGCATACCAGACGGAACGTTGACTTTGCAGCATTCTTGACTGCTGATGGCTGGGCAAACGATGCCATCGCCATAGCAAAGGCTGCAAAGACAGTAACAAAAAATCGATTCATAATAAATATTCTATATACTTTTATTTCTTTTCCATTTACTATTAAAGTTCCTTCTTTTGATGAAACTTCTCCATCAAATCTTCCATGTACAGTATCATATTTTGTCATATAAGCCATGTAGTCTGCTGCAACAAATGGATCATTTATTGCTACTACCTCAACTTCATCTTTTTTTAATGCTGCTTGGAATGCTAATGTTCCTATTCTTCCAAAACCATTAATTCCTATTTTAACTGACATAAAAATTCCTCCTCTTTTGATGTAATACATCAATATTTTTGTCCTTTAAGACATTTTTTATTCTATAACAAAAACATATAGTTTTCAAGTAGTTTCAACTAATTTTTACTATTCATTTTGTGTTTTTTTACCTGTAAATTTTAACAGGTTTTTGAATGTAATATTTTATTGTTTTATATTCAACATCATAAATTCAAATACTTACAATTCAAATACATATAATTTAAATACCTATAATTCAAATATTCATAATTCACGCATTGTTATATTGTCGCTCTTCTATTACAATAAAAAACTAGAGTCTTTAGATTATAAAATTGTTATTTATATATCTAAATTCTCTAGTATAAATAAATTTTTCTAATTAAAATTGTATTTTTTGGAACAAAAAACCTTTTGCTTGTGTTTCATCAATTTCTTGATGCCAAAAATCATTTATTGCTTTAAATGTAGCTTCTTGTCTTGGTGTAAGTTCAACTGTTATGTCTTGGAATAAGAAGTTTTTAATTTTTGTCCAAGTGCTTATTTTGCTTGGTACAGATGCGTCAAATTGATTTTTTATTTCATTTGTTCCAACATTTTCTGTAATTGCATTTTCATTTATTGGTCCTTCCATTTTCATTTCCTCCTTTGTAAGTATCATACTCTTATATATTTATACTATAAAAAAATTTTTTTATCAAGTACTTTTTGAAAAAATTTATTATTTTGTTGTAGGTTAGTCAATCATTTGTCACAAATTATTAAAAATAAATACTTTGAGCGCCTATATTGCTAATAACGATTCTTCTTGACTTTTATATTTTTTTATGAATTCCCTTGGGCTCAACCATCCTAGCGGTCTCATCGGAAAATTATTATATTCTTTTCTCCATTCCTTTCCTTGGTTTCTTAAATCTTCTAAACTAAAAAATACTCTTTTATAATAAAATCTTTCTTGATCTTTTCTATGACTTCTTTCTACTCTTCCATTTTGCTTTGGTGTATGTGGTTTTATTACTTTATATTCTATCCCTAATTCTTCTAATGTTTTCTCAAACATTGTTTTCTTCTCTCTCAAAAATGCCTGCCAATTCAATCTATTTGTAAATTCAAATCCATTATCGGTTTGTATTGTCTTTACTTTGAACGGGAAGTACTTTACTAATCTTCTTACAAACTCACTTGATGAATATGTGTCATGTGCATTCGTAAACCATGTATATCTCAACCTCGAATATTCATCTATCGCTGTATATTGGTAATATTTTTCTCCCATTTCTTGTAATTCTGCACTCATGCATTGCTTTGGCACATATTTTACATCTACTTGTATTTTTTCTCCTGGATATTCTCCGCTTATCCATTCATTTGGTTCTCTTTCTTTTTTCTTGCTTGGTGCTTTCTTATATATTCCTAATCTTTGCATTACATGATATAAGCCTTGTATTGTTCTGCTATATCCTGCTTTTTGTAATTTTATCCATAATACT
>URPS01000090.1 GCA_900549855.1 uncultured bacterium
ATGATTCCTCTCTATCACTGATTGTGTATTATCATCACTGACAGTTATAGTTATAGCATAATATTTATGTCGAAGTCCCAAAAAATTTGTCGACAAGAGAAAAATAATATTTATGGAAGAATTTGCTTTGAATGTTTCATCATCGTATCAATTACTTCATAAATTCTGTTCCTGTCCTCCGGTACAAGTTTTTCAAGTTTCTCATTAAGCAATGAATCCTTAACTGTATATCCATTATCAAGTACATCTGAAAGAACCATATCAGCTGAAACACCCAAAGAGTTTAATATATTTATGAAAGTTTCAAGTGAGGGGATTTTTTCTCCTCGCTCAATCATACCTATATAATTAGTTGTCAAATCCGTTTTTTCTGCCAAATCTTCTTGACGCAATTTCTTTATTTCACGAAATTTTCTTATATTCTTACCAATTGTATCAAGTTTCATCTCAATACCTCCTTAAGTGTGTTTCAACAACTAATAGTATAGATTGTGTTTGTTTTTACTTACACGCACTATAAGGAAGTCATACCAACTAATAGTATTGATTTATTCTTTTTAATACTATATAATATTAAAAAGATAGATAACAAAAATCTATCTTGTAAATATTGTGTCAAATAAGTTCAATCTAACGAGTGTTAATATTTAAATCAAGAGTGTGTCTTTATTGTTCATAAAAACACCCAGTTATATTCATATTCTATTTTATTGATATTTAAGTTTATCACGCTGAAGCCATACAATTTATAGCTTCATTCTTTTTGTTTTACTATAATTTTGTCGATTTTTTCGATAATTTTGCACTTTTTATTTATTTAATTTGATATAAATGTTATTTTTAAAAGTGAAACGCTTTTTTACGCTTCTATAGATTTAATGCATTTTCTCTATAAAAATTTGTTACGCAAGTCTTAATTAACTGCGATGAAAGGATGAGAAAATATGAGAAGTTCTAAGTTTACAAACCATAGTTATTTTATCTATATAGTTGAGGAAACAGTTAAGTGTAATAACTGTAATACTACAACAGATGGAATGGTTATCATATTTAATCAGGGAGAAAAGGTTATATCTTTGTGCAAATATTGCAGTGCAAATTTGCAAGAAATTTTATATTGCTATCTCAAAGGAATAGAACATATCTCGACAATCACCAAAAGCAAAATAGATGTATCTGTAAATAAAATCAATGACGATCAAAATGAATTAAAGATTTTAGATTACAAAATAGTCATGAGTGATGAAGATTTTTTGAGTTTCTATCGTAAAGTTAATGCTGTAAATTATTTTTATTATGAAACATACAAAACAAGTTTTAAAAAGTGTTCACATTTATGGAAAAACATAACTCATTATTGGCTCAATAAAAAATACCAAAATAAAAACTATTCCAGAGATTCTGTAATTCCGCACGAAAAAGCTCTTGAAATAAATCTTATCCGAATGAACAAATATTTATCAAAAAGGAACAGAATCAAAGACAAAAACAACCTTGTTGTTATGCCTGATTTATTGAATGCTGCTCCGGTAAATAGGCTGAAAGTAAATCAGCACTGTTCATTATATGATTTGAAATGTTCTTTACACGGAAACAAACAAGCACAGGCATTTTTCTGTACCGGCAGAGTAGACGGATTCAGTTATGCACTTTGCTTTGATTGCTATTCCGCATTATGTAAAGTAATGTTGAAATTAGTGAAAGATACGAAATTAGAAAAAGCCGAGGTTGGGTTAATAAAAATAACTCGAAACGAGGGCAAACATAGGTGCTTTATGTGTGGAAGATGGACGAAATCAAATTATACGATTACATTAAAGAGCGATGAATGTATAACTGTTTGTGATAGCTGTTTTAAAAATATATACAATACTCTCTTAACGAATAGTTTGACTAAAGAGATATTCCCCAACCTATATAGAGAGCATAAAGAATTAAAGAAAATTTTTATTGAAAACTCTCGTAAATAATCTTATATGTTAATAAAGCGATCTGCACTAAAACAGATCGCTTTGTTTTTTTGATGGCTACCTTTGCATTTTTGATGGATAAACAATATATAAGGCTAAAATAAAGAATGCCCTGAAAAATCAGGGCAGAGTAAAAGAAAAAAGAGCTGATTTTTCAGCTCTTTTTTTATGGCAGAGGTATTAGGATTCGAACTTAAAATGACGAAATCAAAGTTCGGAGTGTTACCGTTACACTATACCTCTATATTAAATTTTCGAGAGAAATGTCTCTCAAATTTTTTGCTCATTTCAATTCGTGTTACGATTTTGATTTGA
>URPS01000091.1 GCA_900549855.1 uncultured bacterium
TACATTTTGCTTATTTGTGAGGAAACATATGAGAAGTATTTTAATATTTCTCGAATTTTAATGAAAGGAGGAAAACTATGGGATGTGGTATTTATGTAAGAGCATCTGATGTCTCTAAGTTCTTCGAGAGTATATTCTAGAAAATAGTGCAATTTGCCATTTACTGTGATAACTGGCTTAATCTGTTTGTACCGTTTCATCATCTCCTCACCAGAGATTTTAGGAATTGATACTTCAAACATTGTGATTACCTCCAAGAAAATTTAAGGAGGTTACATCTATGAAAACTGAAAAAAAGCAATTTGGAAAGTATGATGGTGGCATATTAGACGATCCTTCTTTCCTAACCACTTGTACAGAACAGGAACTCTATTTTTTCATCAATAACTTGGGCGGTATGATTTGGCGTTTAAATCATGATATGGCTGATGGTAGAATTAAAGAAAACTTGGGCTTAACATCTTATCAGTATGCAGTTGAATACTGTGTTATGCATACTCCACGTTTTGGTGTAAAGATAGATGAGCCAAAAGAAGGAGAACATGTCAAAGCAACTGATTCGTATTGGGCTTGGTTCAGTTGGTGGGATAATTATTTTCGGAGAACACTTTCTAAGGAAGAATATGAAGATTATCTACATAAAGTAGATAACAAAGAAGATATTTCTCAATTCCGTCCAACTGGCGATTGGCGTGATAATTTATAATTTGATTTTTTCAGATAACTTTGTCAAAAAACTTCCAGTATAAAAACTGGAAGCTTTTATTTTCTTCAAACTCACTTGTTGTAATGCTTTTGGCTCCATTCAAAGACAATCTATTCAACAAATGAACTGGGATGATATGATAATATTCCTAGTTCTTCTGCCTTTCTTAATACATCTAATCTATCATCAACAAATGCAACATCCTCTTTTTTTATATTAAAATGTTTACAACATTCTAATATTACTTCGGGTTTTAGCATAGTAGAACATCCTAATTCTGGACATTTACCACCATATAATTTATCTTCATATCTATATTCTGATAATGTACCATCTGCATCAAAAAAACATATTTATCTTTTAACTTATTTAACATAACTAATCCTCCAATTCAAACTCATATCCATCATCAACAATAAATATATTTTTTAAATTCATTAATTTTAACTTTTCTCTAGTATTATCTCTAAAATGGGTTGGAATAATTTTCAAATTTTTGTTGTACAATAGTAATTCCTTTATATTATCAATTCCCATGTGATACTTATCACCAATTTCTCGTGAACAATCACATATCATAATATCACAATTTTTTGAAATAAATTTTATATTATCACATAAAGAACTATCACCAGTTACACCTAATTTAGAATTAATTATAAAACCATATGCTTCAATCTCCTTATGTGCTACTTCCTTAACTTTTATATTATGATTTTCAATTTCAAAATCATCAAATATTTCAATAAAATTTAAATATTTATCAACAAATTCGTCAAAATAATCTCCATACATTAATCTAATAAATGTTAATAGTTTTTCTTTTGTAGTTTTGGGTGCATAAATATCAATTTTATGTTTTATTCCCAAAACCTCAATATTAACAATAAATGTAGGAAAATCTAAAATATGGTCTGAATGTAAATGTGTTAATAAAATTGTATCTATTTCTTTTAAATCGTAATTTTCTTTAATTAATTGTTTGATTGTTCCCGGTCCAATATCTATTAAAATATTATTCTCAATTATCAAACTAGCACAATTTGATTTTGAATAGATGGAACCTGTACCTAGAATTTTTACTTTCATTTCATCACCCATTGTATTTTACTATAAAGCCCCAAAAATTTCTATAGTATGGTTCTAGACTTTTTATTTATTTCTATTGTTTTATTTATTTTTATATTTTCTTTTTTTATATTTTTTCTAAATCTTCTTTTTCTAAATTATTTCCTTTGTGTCCTTGTTGACCTCCTTACTTTTTTGATTTTTTCTTCTATTTATAATTCTATCCACAATTTCATATAAATTTTTATATAATCTTTTTTTGAAAAAGAGTGTTGTAGATCGTAAGCTGTTGCTTAACTGCTCCATCTGAAATCAACTTACGAGCTTATAAGTTCGTAAGTTTTTATTTTATGCAAAAAAGA
>URPS01000092.1 GCA_900549855.1 uncultured bacterium
GTAGTTTTCGCACAGCTCAAACACAACTGCTCCCTCTCCCACAAGGGGCGAGGGTGGTTTTAATATAATCTTGTAATCTCACCAAGAAGCCGACAGTAGTGTCTACGTGCGTAGCACTACATTTCGAGGTTCATTTGTGAGAATTGAATAATCTTGTTTTTACCTCTATGTTTAGCGTTATAAAGTGCATGTTCAGCGTAACGAATAACTGTGTTAGCATCTTCGTCAACATCCGGCATGCAAGGGTAGGTTGAGATACCACCAGAGATAGTAACTTTGTGAGCTTCTTCTTCACCTGCCGGAATAAATTCCATTTTTTCTACTTCACGTCTGAATCTTTCACCAAATAGAAACGCATTTTCTTCTGAAGTGTTAGGTAATACCAGTAAGAATTCTTCATCACCGTATCTTGTCAAAATATCTTCCTTACGAATCATTGCATTAAGCTTGTTAGCGATATTTCTAAGTAGGATATCGCCCCATTCGTAACCGTACATGTCGTTTACGACTTTGAAGAAATCAATATCAAATAGAATGCAAGAGAGCTTTGTGCCATAACGTTTTGAACGAGAGATTTCTTCTTCAAGACGTTCTTGTAAATATTTTCTGTTGTGCAAACCTGTCAAGTCGTCTGTAGTTGATACTCTTTCGATTTTATCTTTAAGTGTTTTGATTTTCAAAAGAGCATTAACTCTAACAATCAACTCATCTTTGTCAGCCGGATTTTTGATAAAGTCGAATCCTTCTGCTCTAACTGTTACATCTCTTCTTGTTGGTCCAAAGAAAAGAATTGGGCAAGGGAATTTGTTTGTCATCAACGCATCTTTTGCCAAATCAATGTTTTCTACAATCATTAATGACGGATTAATAACTGCATAGTCTTTCATTTGTTCTATTGATACAACCCTAACTTCGGCTTCATCAATATCTGCCAAGATAGCTTGCATTTCCGGCATCGGTTTTGTTGAATAAATAACAATATTGTTCATAAGTTCCCCTCTAGCTTTTAGTATCTTCTTATACTTTTAATATACACTAATTGTTACGGTTTGTAAATCTAAAAAATAAAATAGAGGTTGTCCATTACTAGACAACCTCTATTATTAGAATATTTTACTTATGCTAAAGCTTTTGATTTTTCAATACAGCTAATCAAAGTTGAAGCAACTGTTTTTTGTTCTTCCAAAGTTAATTCTGGGAACATTGGAAGAGAAATAACACATTCTGTATCTTTTTCAGTATTAGGTAACATACCTTTAGTCCATCCAAGGTGAGCATGAACTTTTTGTAAGTGCAATGGTACCGGGTAGTACAACATAGCACCGATACCAGCTTCTTGTAACATTTTGTGGATGTTATCTCTATTAGGAATTTTAACTGTGTATTGGTGGTATACGCAATAAGTATCAGCCAATTCTTTTGGAGTTTGAATATCTTCGCAACCTGCAAATAATTCGTTGTATGTTTTAGCGTGATCTCTTCTTGCCTTATTCCATTCGTCGATATAATTCAATTTAACTCTCAAGATAGCTGCTTGAATTTCGTCTAAACGAGAGTTAACACCAATTTCATCGTGATAATATCTAACAGCACCACCGTGGTTTCTTAAAGCAACAATTCTGTTCTTTAAGTTTTCGCTATTAACAGTGATTAAACCGCCATCACCCATACCGCCTAAGTTTTTAGTCGGGTAGAAGCTAAAGCAGCCGAAATCACCGAATGAACCTACTTTTTGCCCTTTGAATTCAGCGCCGATTGCTTGGCAGCAATCTTCAACAACTTTTAAGTTGTGACGTTTTGCAATATCCATGATTTTATCCATTTCAGCTGCTTGACCGTACAAATGTACAGGGATAATTGCTTTTGTTTTAGGTGTGATAGCAGCTTCGATTTTATCTGCATCAATATTAAATGTATCAGGATTGATATCTACAAAAACCGGAGTAGCACCTGCAAGACCGATAGCACTTGCTGTTGCAACAAAGGTAAATGCTGTTGTAATAACTTCATCACCTTTACCTATATCCAAAGCTCTCAATGCCAAA